>JAOUKW010000593.1 GCA_029882335.1 Candidatus Heimdallarchaeota archaeon
GATAGCAGAAATTATGAATTTCTTAGAAATGAATTGAAAATTCGATTAGTAGATGATATAGATATATTAATTTCAAGACTACACCAACACTACAACTAAAATATAATATTTATAACGTTACTTCCATGGAGAACCGATAATTGAAACTCAATCAGTGAAAGATTTTCGAATAAAAACAATTTATCATCCCTTAAATAAGAATAGTCGATTAGAAGATTTATTACTTAATAATAATGAAGTTCCAACGACTCTACCTAGATTACAAGCACTTTGTCAAGCAGCTAGAACAAATCTCCCCCATCTAAGTAAAAAAGACATTTTTGTCATGGATTCAAGTCCTGCTGTAATACTTGGAGCAATGACTGGTGTTGGTAGAGAAGTGATAGTAAATGTTGGAAATGGTCATACATTAGCAGCAGTAACTGAAAATGGAAATGTTGAAATCATTTATGAAACCCATACCGGTGGCTTGGTACCTGAAAATTTTACTAGGGATCTAAATAAAATAATAAAAGGCGAGTTGTCTCATGAAGAGATATTAACGAAGGGTGGTCATGGTGCATACATAAATTCGAAATTTCAAAATAGCAATCGACAACTTGAACAATATTATCCCATTAATCTCATTGGACCAAATAGAAATATACTAAAATCAAATTTCTCTATTTATTCCCACCCTGGTGGTAATATGATGATGGCTGGACCAATGGGAATGATAAAAGCGTGGAAATATAGATATTCATAATGGATCTAAATCACCAAATAAGTCGTTATCCGTTAAATTTTTTGGTTTTGAATCTTGTGATTTTTCTTTTGACTTGCTTTCCGTTATGTCAGATAAAGGCTCTAGTTCACCAAATAACTCACCCTCTGATACAGTGTTTATTGAACTAACTTCTTCTGCTCTTTCTATTGGTTCCATATCTCCAAATAAATCGTCATCAGATTCTACTTTTACAGGACTAATCACTTCTTCTCTCTCGATCGGTTCCATATCTCCAAATAAATCATCATCAGATTCTACTTTTACAGGACTAATCACTTCCTCTCTTTCTATTGGTTTCATATCTCCAAATAAATCATCAGTTGATTCTGTCTTTACAGGACTAATCATTTCTTCTCGCTCGATCGGTTCCATATCTCCAAATAAATCATCATCATTTGATTTTATGGAAGTTGTAGATGTTGTTTCTATTTGATTATATGTTTCTTTTGATTTTTTAACGTCAACTATTCCTATTAACAATTTTCCACAATATTCACATGAATATCCTTTAGGAATAATTTCAGTTCCACAACCAGGACAAATTATTTCATTACTCAACATATTACATTACTAAGATTATTTTATTAACACATTCATTATTTTATGAAATAACTAGTACATTCATCTAATAAAATTGATTTCCAACTATTATTCTGAACTTCTTTCATTCAGTTTTGTCTGTTTTACGGGAAAGTTGATTAATATTATACCTATTATAATTAATAATAAACCTATTAAAAACGTCCAATATATCTCTTCTTTTAAGAAAATATATGAAAACCAAGTTCCAAATATCGGGACTAAATTAATAAAGATAGAGGAGGTAGTCGCACCAATACGATTAACACTATAAAAGAAAATTAAAAATGTAAAAAAGGTAATTACACTACCTAAAAATATGACGGATAACCAAAAAAATGAGTTATTATATGCAGACTTCAAAATCCAGAATTTTTCAGATAGAGCGGCTACAAAGAAAAAAAACATGCCAAATATTACAGCCATTCCGGTTGTTTCCACCGGTGAATGTTTTTTCATCACTTGTTTGCCAATATTTGAGTAAGTTGACCAGCAAATCATTGCAAAAAAAATCAAAATATTACCAAATAAATGATTTAATTGAAAATTAATTAAAGATT
>JAOUKW010000193.1 GCA_029882335.1 Candidatus Heimdallarchaeota archaeon
AAGTCAATAGGTGGTAGCTTAGCATTTCTGATTTCTGCAATTATCTCAATGTTAATCATCCTATACTTACATCAAATTCTAAATACCACATCTATCACATTGATAATCTTATTGGCATTTATGGGAATGATTGTTGAGTTTATATCAGTTAAAGGAACAGATAATGCAACTATTCCATTCGTCATCTACATTCCTGCTTTATTTCTTTTTTAAGTCCAATATTTTTTTACATTCATTTCCCAAAGTATGAAATTTACACTGATATGAATTACTCCCCCGATTATAAATGCATAAATAATGATATTTACCCCACCTATAAATAATCCAGATAGTAAAACCAGAATAGTAGCTCCAAATGAACTATCAAACGAATCTGCAAAAACAACTATACTTCTCCAAAATACCGTCTCTGGTACCTCCCCAGAGGGAATTGAACAACGTCTCTTAATAAATGAATTAGGAAATTCACCTAGACTATAACCCAGTCCCGTAAGAATGCCAAATTGAAAATTTAATAATGGACTACAGGATATATTACAAAACATCGGGAATAATGGATAAAAAGCAACAGAAACGATTGGAGTGCAGATTAACATGAAAATTACACCTCTCCATGTTTTTGTTTCTCCTAAGATATAATTACCCAATATTTCCTTCCTTCCATCAATTGGTTTAGCAAGTGAAGAGAACAGATTTTTCTTGACGATCACCATTTGAACGATAGCAGTTATTGTGACAGGTGTAAGTAAAATTAGTGAAATGAGTATGTCACTCATGATATCACCTCAACCACACCGTCAAAAGCATTCATTTTAATGATTTGACCCGTTTCTATTGAATTCATCAGATTCTTTATACCCACAATAGTTGGGATTCCAAATTCTCTAGCCACAATTGCAGAATGACTCAATGGGCTTCCTCTTTCAACCAAGATGCCTTTCATTTTAATAAATAAAGGAGTCCATGCAGGATCTGTTCTTTCAGCAATGAGAATATCCATACCTTCAGGAATTATTTCATTTGGATCTATTAATTTCACTGCCCTTCCTTCTACAATACCTCCAAAACATCCGGTACCTTTCAATTGTAGGTCTCCTAATTCTTCTTTTTTCGTTTCATTAAGAATTTTTGCGAAATCATTTGGAACAGCCCCAAATGTGACTATTCTTTCAGGTAGAGTAATTTTATTATATATCTGTTGATCCATTTTTCTTATTGTGACTAATTCTTTGATATTACCTGTAATTATAGATCCTGAATTATACTCCTTAATCTCATCTATTGTTAAGTAAAATATATCTCGAGGATCAGAAAGTAATTCTAATTGAGTAAAGATAGTTCCTAATCTTAAAAATAATTTTCTTGCAAATCCATAGATTTCTGTTCGTGCGAATCTCATATCCTCTCTTGAGTGAATTGCTTGATGAGTAAGATGGTAAAATTTCGAATACAATTTTCTTTTAGAAAATAACAACCCGACTCTTCCTTTAATTGATTCAAGGATTTCTACTTCTAGTTTCTTTGTTCGTATTTTTTGTTCTTGAATAATTGAAGAAGAAGCAAATGAGTTATTTTTTACGTAAAATCTAATTATATCCAAAATATATTGTGGATTATCTTCAAGGTTTAAAGTTTCTAATTTTAATTCATCAAATGTCCGATCACCAAAATTCTGAATAAAATCATTATATTCAATAGAATATGATTTTCCATCAAACTTTAATTTTTCAAGTAATTGAGCATCTTCTAAACCATTTACATCGATATTTTCTTCCAATAATAAATTAGTTATTTTCAATAATTGTACCGTAGGTTTCAATGATAATAAATCAGAATTACCTGATAATAATTCATTATATCTCGGAGTATCAATCCACTTTTCATTTAGTTTTTTGAAAATACCAAAATAAATCATTAAGAAGAAATCATTCAATATCGGTGCAAACCACTTACTCGTAATTTCTTGGTATACATACGTATCAATCTCAATTATTTCCTCAATACTAAGAGTGTGGATATTTAGTGAAGTTAACATTTCCATTTTCTTTTTGAAATCATCCATAAAATACCTAATTTCTTTCTCAAGTTTTCGATGGTGTTTAAAAATATTCACTCCCAGTCTAATATTATGAATTGGTCTATAGATTAGTTGATTTAATTTTCCAGGTGGTTTATTTTCCTTATACATGAATGCTAAATTTTTATTGGTCTTTTCAAGTTCAAATTTTTCTCCTAAACCCATCATAGTATCCATATATTCTTTGTTATACTCATAACCAGGTAATAACTGAAGTCCAGCATGCCAGTTATTTAAATTATAATAAATATTTCCAGATAGATAAACTATCAGATTATCAAATGTTTCATCATTACTTTTAAGAATCGATTGCTTTACACCCATATTTTTCAAAAATAAATAATATACTTTTGCATATGACCGAGTTGCCACAGAGTATGTTAATGGCGTGGTTGGACCTTTGTAACTCTCGATAATATTAGAATTATCAAAAGTCCGTTTAACAATACCAGTTGATGGAAATACAGTTATTGGACGCACTTGAAGCAAGTATAAAATTCCATCTTTATAGGTAAATTCAACATCTAATAAAGATTCAAAAGCATTTTCAAGTAATAATATAGTTTTTCTTAGCTCATTTAACTGATCTATAGATATATACGGTGCTATTGAGATATTAATTTGCTCCTGGTTTCTATCAATCAAGTAGTATTCACCCTCAATTTGTCCAGAAACTAATTTATCACCAAGTCCCTGAGTTACACTTATTGCTATTTTGTCTGGTTGATTACCAGCTATACTAAACATCACACCAGAAATATCCCCAGGAATGAATTCTTGTATTATGATTGACATATTTAAATTTCGATTATTAATATTATTTTCAACTAGATACGCCTCAACTCGATTAGAAAATAACGACAAGTAAACTTCTCTTACTGATTTCAAAATATCCGCAGTGTTTACATCTAATTTGGATTCAAATAAACCTGCAAAACTGTATTTACTACTATCTTCCATAGAAGATGAACTACGAATTGCCCATGTTTGATATTTTGGGCTGAAATTAATTTTATTAATTATTTTGCTTACTTCATCTAGTTCTACACGGGAGATAAAATTGTCAAATTGATCAGGAGTATGTCCATCTCCAATTGCAAATGAATGTAAATAGCTTTCATATACACTACTAAATACACTACTAGGGATGATAGTAAATCTAGGTACATTATATCCTAATTTTTGTAATATTTTAAGATTAGCTGATTTCATCTACAATCTCCTTATGGATTTCATATATAAAAATATGCCACCTACATTGATATTAAACTATCTTCATTAGAGCATCTAAACCGAGTAAGATTAATGCTAAAAAGATATGGATGGCATAAACAAACATACAAATGCCACTTGTTCTTTTAGTTGGATTTTTCACATAACCAACCAAAGCCAATACAAATAAACTATAACTACCAAAAACTAACCAATTCCAAAATTGATTGGGATAATATTGATAAATAAATATAGGTAGGAGTTCAATGAAGCTGATTAAGAAAATTAGAATAGCAGCACCAGTAGATCCGATGATTGAAGGTGACGAATAAGTCTCATATCCTTCTCTTTCCTGCTCTTTACCAACAGTTTTTCGCAATAATTCAATACAATAATTTGCTATAATAACTCGAGTGAGATAAATTACACCAAGAGGCGTTATATCAAAATATTGAATGCCTACTAAATAAGGTAATATCATAATTAGAGGTACAATTATCTGATGAGTGATTAGATAGATGAATATATGTTGTTTAATCCAACTAGATACAAAAAATTCATATCTCATGAGAATTGAATAAAATAAAGACAAGCTATAAAACAAGAATACAATCCAATTAGTGACAATAGAGAGATAAACAGAAATAATCAATTGAATCCCAATTATAATTGAAAGTAATTTAAATAAATCTGTTATCGATACTAAACCCCTAGATAGAGGTCGAGTAGGATGAACTCGTTGATCAACCTCAAAATCTTTTATATCATCAAATAATCTTAATTGTAAATAGAACAACCAAAGAATAAATAAAACCAAAATATAGTTTATCCAGTTGATATAACTGTCGAAATAGAGTAATCCAATAATATAACCACAAAAGGATTCAATCGCCAAAAATGGAGTTACTTGAAGTGGCGGATATCTCTCCTTAATAAAAATCCAATACCGGGATGATAGATGCATATTTTATCTTCTTAACTACGAAACTACTTCAGGTTCATCTTCTACCTCAAGTTCATCAATTTGGGTAGTAAATTCTCTTTCATGATCTTCACGTAAATATGATACTTGTTGATCTAAAATTTGCAGAAATTCCTTCGATATACTTCTTAGTTTAAGAGGATTCTTAGAATGTTTCCTTGGTTCTTGAGTACCCAACCACCACATACGTAAGGCATCATCCATCGACAAGGTTAACCTCCAATCAGGATCACCCTCAAAACCTTTAAAGATAAGCCATTGACCATCAACATTTACAACTGTCATTTTTATATCTAAAATTTCACCCTTTTCAACTATTGGTTCATCAGGTAATATTTCAATTTGAATAAAATCATCATATTTATACTTCCATTTATTTCCAGGGAGATATAATACTTTGGAATCGTATAAATCTTTTAAGATAGGAATAGCAAAAAATCGCATAATTATAAATAATTCCCTTCTATCGATCTCCTCATCCTCAATAAAATTCAGAAATCCTTTGAGATTCCTAATACTTATTGGTAGGACAATAGATGGCTCATCTTTGTTATGCATACCTTGGAAAAATTCAACTTTTCCTTCATCTATGAGTATGGAGAATTGCATATTTCCCAATTCTTTAACACAAATCAATAGATATTCATCTCTTAATTCCTTATATTGTTCAAATTTCTTCCCTTGTTCAATTATAGTTTCTAATAATTTTGTTACTTCTTTAATCAGATTGTCATCAGGAGCATGATCTTTTGAATAATCAGTTGGAATTGTCCTATGGACTCTTTTAAAGCTTGCTAGATATCGTGGACCAATTTCACCAGTTTTAAATGATTTCTCAGCTCCACTCTTGTTATTTTTTGAGAAAAATTTTACCATTATATGTAACTTTCAAAACCATTATATAACTTTTTCATACAAATAATGTATTTAATTTTAAAATTTTATGATAAAAAATATTATATCGCAATGATAGAAATTGTATTTTCATTATAATCATATATCTGTATCAATATTTAGATTCAGGTTCTGAGATGGTTTTATTCCAAATAACACGGTTCGATTTAAAACAGATGAATTTATTATTGTTAAAATATTCTTGTTCGGTATCAACAATCGTATTTAATCAAATCATTAGTGAAAAGGTTAAATTATTGTTTTTAGTTAGCAAAACTTATCAACTACTAGTTTATCCATTAATTATAGAGCTTTGGGTGTACATATCTTTCGGTTATTGATATAATTACTCTTAGCATATACATTTCCAATTTTATTAGAAGAGGGTAATTATGGAAGTTGAATCAATAAAAAATTCAAAATCATATGGTTTTGTTATAGATAATAGAAAATGTATTGGATGCCATGCTTGTACTATTGCTTGTAAAGCAGAACATGATGTACCTATAGGTGTTTTCAGAACTTGGGTAAAATACATTGAAAAAGGAGTATATCCAGATACACGAAGACTTTTTTCTGTAATGCGTTGTAACCACTGTGAGGATGCACCTTGTGTTAACATATGTCCTGTCACTGCATTATACACAAGAGCAGATGGGATCGTTGATTTTGACGGAACAAGATGTATAGCATGTAAAAGCTGTATGCAAGCCTGTCCTTATGATGCCCTCTATATAGATCCAAATACCCAAACTGCTGCAAAGTGTAATTACTGTAGCAATAGAATAGAATTAGGGTTACAACCGGCTTGTGTTGTTGTTTGTCCAGAACAGGCAATAATTTCTGGAGACATAAACAATCCTGAAACAGAAATCTCCAAATTATTAGCTAGACAAACTGTTTCTGTAAGAAAACAAGAGAAAGGAACATCTCCGAAAGTGTTTTACATAGAAGGTGACACAGTTATGTTAACTCCAATGGCTGTTCCAAAGCAAAAAAACTACATGTGGAGTAGCCAAAGTGAAGGAGTTGGCCACTATGCAGAACATCACTATGAATCATCACTTAAAGATCATTACGAAACAAATGTAAAGAGAACGTATGATGTACCAGATAAGGGTAGATTATGGGGATGGCAAGTACCATCTTATTTATTCACCAAGTCCATTGGTGCAGGTTTAGGTTTATTGTTATCCATGTTAGTGCTCATGAATTTACAAATTTCATCCGAAATTGGATTATCTATAGGAATAATAGGAATGGTATCTATTTTAGCTACAGTAAGTTTTCTTGTGCTCGATTTAGATCAACCTAAACGATTTTACACAGTACTTTTACGACCACAAATGAAATCATGGTTAACTAGAGGAGCATATATCCTAGTATTTTATTCATTACTTTTATTCATAGTGACAATAATAAGTGCATTAACAGATCCTGTGGAAATATCGATATTTATTACAATCCTTGTACTTGTGTTTGCATTCTTATCTGCAGTATATACTGCTTTCTTATTTGCACAAGCAAAAGGTAGAGATTTTTGGCAAAGCCCAATATTACCATTTGATATGTTAGTACATTCACTATTAAGTGGATCTAGTGTTTTATTATTATTAAATGAATTTGGCATTCCACTATCAACAGCTACCGATTCATTTGTTAAAATGATATTTTACATATCTGCTTATTCGAGTGTATTATTTGCACTAATGGAAGTATATGTGACCCATCCAACAGAAGATGCACATAGAACGTCAAAAGAAATCAAAGAAGGAAAATGGTCTAAATCATTTTGGTCAAGTGTTATAGGATTAATGATTTTACCAATTGCGTTGACATTTAATATTGTTTTATTAAATATTATTGCATTCGTATTAACCTTATATTGTATTTTTACAATATTACGTATCTGGGTTTATGCACCACAGGATATTGCTTTAGTATGAGGTGTTATTATGGGTAAGAAAAAATTAGGAAAAATTGAAAAATTAGCATTAAAATTCAAGCTTCTCCCTCACTTAGAGGAAGAAATAGGTCCAAAAGCAGAAAAGGCTAGTGAAAATGAACTAACAGCATATCCTCCATTTGAAATGTGGGATAATTGGGTAGAATTTGATTCCAAAAAATGGCCTGCACAAAAGGTTTCAAAGGAATATAATATCATCCCATCCACTTGTTTTAACTGCGAAAGTGCCTGTGGAATAACCTGTTTAGTCGAAAAAGAGACAAATGAAATTGTTAAAGTACAGGGTAATCCACTTCATCCTGCAAGTCGTGGAAGAAATTGTGCAAAAGGACCAGCAACAATCAACCAAATCAATGACCCACATAGAATTATGCATCCATTGAAGAGAGATGGACCACGTGGATCAGGAAAATGGAAGCAAGTTACCTGGAAAGAGGTAATTGAAGATGTTTCAGCGAGAATTAGAAAAGCAATTATAGAAAATAGACAAAATGAGGTCATGTATCATATAGGAAGACCAGG
>JAOUKW010000194.1 GCA_029882335.1 Candidatus Heimdallarchaeota archaeon
CTGGCTGAACGTGTAGTATGTAAGTACAAATTATTTGTAGGTAAAAAAAGATCATTGGTAATTAATACATCTATGCCACCCATTTTATCACTTGTATCAGAAACAATTGCCTCAACATCAGAAGCAGATGCAACATCTCATGGCTTGTAAAAACAAAATAAATTAAGAGTTTACTTAAAAAATTCAATTGAATTACAAGGTTTAAATAATTAGACATATTATGGCAAATATGGGTATAATTTCATCTTCTATACTGGATAAAATTGAGGCTTATATTGACGGTACTATAGATACACTTCTAATGAAATATGATAGAAAAATAGTTACTGATGTACTGTTAAAAGAAGCTTTGATGTCACCGAAAGATGGTAACTATAAACCATTTCATGAGGCTCTAATCCCTGGGGAGTTGTTTCGATTTCAGGCTTTTTTTAGATCATTTTCAACAACTTTGGGACAAGGTATATTTGAATTTATATCAAGGGAAATACCAAAGGGAAATGAAAAATGGGTTGTAGTAAAAAAGGGAATTTTTCCTGTTACTTCATCTAAGAATATTAATGAAATAATATCAGATCATATAGATTATCTTGAAAAGAGTAAATTATCTGATGATAAGGATTATACCATTCCTGAATTTCCAAATCCAAACTCTAAGGATTTAATTGACCAAACGGTTGATCTATATTTGAAAGATATAGATAATAATGAATATTTTATAGAAATAAAGTCGCCGAAACCTAATAAGGGACAAATTAAAGATACAAAAAGAGATCTTTTGTTATTAAAGGCCTCATATCCCAATTCTAATATAAGATTATCATTTACTTTTAATCCATGGGGTGAAGATAGAGATAAGTATAATTGGTCATATCCTAAATACTTTTTTAATTTAAAAGATCCAAAATCAGTATTAATAGGTTCTGAATTTTGGGATTTTTTAGGTGGTGCTGGTACTTATTCTGAATTATTAGATCTTTTTGGTAAAATAGGGGAAAAAAGGAAGGATGAAATAAGATCAAAGTTACTTTCAAATTAAGATTATTCAATTGGTTTGACATGGAAGATATTTTCTGCATAACTTGATGTAGCTCCACCATGTGACGCTCTTTTATATACCCCACGAATGTCTTCTTTTACCAATTCATATCCTGCTATTTCAAAAATAGTATGATATAAATTATCTCTATCATTTGCTACGATAAAAACATCTGCATTTTCTTTTAAAAATGGTTTTACATTGGAAAATACCTCTGCTATGAGTCTAATGTAGTCATTTTTTGAATTTTGACTTTTTCCATTTGATTCGCTCCCAATTTCTTCACTATGTCTATTTGGTAAATTAAATAGATCATATGCATAATTATGTTGAAGATGATAATCAATAATTCCTAAATAAGGGGGAGAGGTAATGATGCCATCAAAATCCGATCCACCTTTGTTATAATCAAGTTCAATATGTTTGGCATAATCTATTTTAGTTGAATCGTTATTTTGTATATTAATGGTATTGTTAGTTCTTAATTCTGAAAAATCCCTAATTCTTGAAATAGCACCTTTTTTACTGATAGAATGATTTCTTATCCATTTAATCGCGTTATCAATTGGTCTACATCTTCTATTTTTATGTTTTCTACAGGTATATTCTTCATTCACATCTAAAGGATATTTTGGTCGAGTCAAATCGTAATGAGCTACAAGTCTAGAAGATCTTGCTGCATAGCTAACAATTACTTTTAACAGATTTTGATAATTATAATTTGGAATTAAAGAGGTGTAATAATTCAATTCATAATTTGTTCTAGGTGCAAGCCAATTGGATAAATATTCAGTTTTACTTTCTTCAATTCTATTGATATTATAGATATTTTCATCTTCATCGAAATCATAATCTAAGTTATTCTGTATTTCTATTTCTGGTGGATCAGATTCATACAGAACCTTTAATGATTTCAAGTGTTCTTTAATTGAAATATTGTCCTTTTTCAATGAATTATCTAAATCACTATTTTTATCATCACCGATAAAGAAATTATCCAAATTTAATGTTCTACCAAGTAATTTATCATATCTTTTAGAAAAATTTGATTGGCTCAAAAATCCAGTTTTAGTAGATTTGTCATTGAAATTATTGTAACTAAATTGAGATACTTTGTGTAATATATGTAAGACTTCAAATTCCATAAGCTCCAAGTTGTAATAATCAGTTTTTGCTTTCATTAATATTGTATTGAATTCAGCTATATCAACACCAAATGAATTCATTCCCTTTATATTTGCTTCAATTAGTGTTGTTCCAGAGCCTGCAAATGGATCTAGAATCAAGTTATCCTTATTGAAATATTTAACTAAGTAATATTCAACTAATTGAGGTATAAATTTACCCATATATGGATGAAGTCCATGTACGTGTTTTGTTCTTTGTTGGTCTGAAAGATTCGAAAAATCTAGTTCCAAATTGGTAACGCCTAAAAGATTTAATTGCTCATTATATTCAATTTTTTGTTGTTCAAAATAATGTTTTAACTCTTTTAGTGATACTCTAAGATTTCCATTTGTTGACTTTTGTATAATATTGCCATTACTATCATATCGATTAATTTCATCGTGATAATCTAATAAATAAGTGATTTTTGATCGGCTGACATCAAAATATGTTGATGCATCTTTAATTGTAAGAAAATTAAATGATTCAGCCATAATTAACATATTGTTGTTTTGAATAAGAATGTTCTCATGGTCAAATAATTTTTTGTTGAAGGTAGATTTTGATCTAGAGACTTGCTATTTATTTCTGAGTTGGTCTAATAGTTAAAAGTTAAATTTAAAGAAAGTTATTTATAAATTTGAATAACCTCTGATTTAAAGCTTTGAAGTTTATTCTTTCTAAAATGGTTAATATCTCGAAAATATTCAGTATGTAAGTCCAAGGGTACGTATTCCTGTATATATTCGTGTACATATCTATTGTTTATTTTATGAAACCCAACAATAAAAACCAAATATCCATGATTCTTCAATAAATTCGGTAAATGATCACATAATTTGTCCAAATCTTCTAAATATAAGTTTTCTTTTTGCTCCTTTGTATTTCCTCTTATGCCCAAAGAATTTTCCTTAATATTTTTAGGATTGCCTTTTAGAAAGTTAATATTAAAATGATCATTTTTTACATAATCAATAGCATTACCATATGGAGGAGATAAAATTATTGCCTCATATTTATTATTCGGCTTAAATAATCTGGCATCATTTTGGGAGTACTCTGATTTTCCAATTGATAATTTTAATTATCTCTAATTCTATAATAATTACTTAAATTGTTAAAATAGCGATTTGATACATATTTCAAAGCCTGATTAAAATTATACCTTAAATTTCTCTGCATGAAACCTTGTGTGTCAAGTAATATTAGTGCAAATACTGATTTTATGAATTCATTATTAATGAATTTGCCTATTTCATCATAATAACTCAAAGGAAAATTCGGAATAATTAGTTTATCATAGGTTTTAATTAGGTTCTTTAGTTCAAATATAATATCCATGTTTGAATGTAATAATCTACCTTTGACATTTGATAAAAAAACAGAAAAATTAGAAATGTCAATTCCTGTATGTGAAATGTTAAGTAAATTTGAAGAAATACCAGTTGTTCCAGAACCACAAAATGGATCATAGGTATGATCTCCCTGTTGTAAATTAATTTGATTAATAATATCGAATAGAATTTCGATAGATATTTTCCCCTGGAAATAGAATAATTTATCAACTAATTTTACAAAATTTAATGATAAATTATTTTTATCTAATATACTTAAATCATCTAATTTACTAATCACTATATCAATATCTTAATTCTATTCTATTTAAAGTACTAATTGATTAGCCAATTATTAAATATTTTAGACTATAAAGACGTATGAGTTAAATTAAATAACCTTTATCAAATTGTATTCAAAAGACTTAATATTTATCAATATCTAAAATGTGTTTTAGATAAAATTAATCTGACAATATTTTTTTTAATATATTGGCTTAGTACAAATCCACCTTAACCAATTTTTATCAAATAGTACCAAATCTAACAATATAATTGGTGACATCTTAACTGAAAGATGATTATTTAAATATATGAAAAATACAGTGTGGAATAAGATAAATGAGTGATAGTGTTCCCATAAAAGTAAAATTAAATGGAAAAATTGAAACTTGGGATTTATATGATCCACATCAACTTCACCTCGAACATTTAGGTATTGATGAAATTGATCTAACGGGAGTTGAAAAACTACCTGCATTTTCTTGGATTTGTCTTGATGGTAATAATTTCAAAAAATTTGATTTAGTACATCTTGGTATGAGGTCTGATTTTGATTCCCTATCACTCCATAGTAATCATATTTCTTCTATAGATCTAAATCAATTAAAAAATTGTATTAATATTGATTATATAGGACTTTCAGACAATAACCTTGAAAATATTGATTTAAAATCAATTAGCAAAACATTAAGAGTATTATTTCTTGGAAATAATTTATTAAAAACAATTGAAATACCTCAATTACCAAATTTGGAACATCTTAGTTTATATAATAATTTTCTTTCCAATATTAATTTGGAAAATTTAAATGATTCAATACTTGATCATTTAGATTTAAGTTACAATAACTTATCGTCCATAAAAATCCCCCAGTTAACCAAAATAGAAGAATTAAATCTTAGTAATAATTTTCTTGAGCATATCGATATTACTCAATTAATACAATCATCAAAATTGGAAACTTTAAATTTTTCAAATAATCAAATTCAAAATATAGATTTAAGTTTAATCAATTATAAATCATTAGAATCTCTTAGAATTAGTGGAAATAAACTGAGTTCAATTGATTTAACACCTTTATCAAATGCAAAACTATTGGAATATCTTGATTTATCCTATAATAATATAAAGCAAATTGATTTAACGCCTTTGATTGATACAAATTTAGCCGGATTAAATT
This sequence comes from Candidatus Heimdallarchaeota archaeon, assembly GCA_029882335.1. GTDB lineage: Archaea > Asgardarchaeota > Heimdallarchaeia > Heimdallarchaeales > Kariarchaeaceae > JAOUKW01. The sequence continues at coordinate 5,003 of JAOUKW010000194.1, forward strand.
TGAATGATAATCAGTTAACTAATATTCTCTTATCTGATATTGCAAAAATAAGATCGTTAGAGGAATTTTCATTACTTGGTAATAACTTACATGAAATCAATTTAACTCCATTAAATAATTGTAAGAAATTAAGAGTGCTTAAAATTGGAGTGAATAATTTAGATTTATCTCAATTAACGAAATGTAAAAATCTGAGAGAAATTCATGTTCATATTGATTGTGATGTGAAAAATGCACATTTATTAAAATTGGTCAAAATTATTAGACTTGTAAAAGTGAATTCCAGCCCAAACGTATGGAATAACCATCCCAATTATATTGATTTACAGGTTGATTCAATGAATATTGATTTTCAACAGATAATCAACTCGGAGCATGATACAAATCGAGATTTTCAGAAAAAAAATACTTTCAATATTGATGAGATGGATAAAATATTTTGGAGAAAAGATTTAACCTACTTAAAGAACCGCAAGATATTAGACATTTCAAATTTCAAAAACTTAAAATCCATTCGGATCTTTCAATTTAAAGATATCCCTGTCTCATTTGATTTCTTCAGAGAATTAGATCGTTTGGAAATACTACATATTGAGGTATCTAAGATAAACATAGAGGAATTAGATAATATTTCCTATCTACTAAATTTGAAGGAATTATACTTAACTGATGCAGAAAATTATAATCAACTATGGGATCAATTGAATTTAGAAAAGGTAACAATCAATCTTTCCTTTCTCAAAAACTTACAGAATTTGGAAATAATCGATATTAACCTTCCATCGTACTGCATGGAAAATTTCGAATTAATTAATGACCTTTCTAATTTAAAGAAATTAAATTTATCCCTGGTAAATGTAGAGAGGTTCAACGTTGATTTAATTCAAAATAACAAAATAATTCGTGGGTTATTTTTGATTAATAACATTAAAGGAATTGAGATTAAAGAAAATGATCCTCAAATCACATTTTCAAAACTTAAACGTATTAAAAACTTCATAAATTCTCAAGGTCCAGAGGCAATAGCTGATAATGAGGTTTTAAATTCACACAATTTATCATTTAATAAAACTACTGAAGTTGATATACCCTTTTTGATGAACCTATCAAATATTACCATTGTAAATTTGACTGTAGATTATCTTTCTGAGCTTGAAATCCCAAATTCATGTATTATAGATATTATTGAGATTAATCTTTCCAAGCATGATGTTGAGACAATGGAGTTGAGTCTTTACAGAATAGATTTGGACGATTAGTAGCTATTTTATGTTTTATCCCATACATTTAAATCATATTTATTATTCTTCCAATAGAATTGAAAATGATTGTGTTGTAAATGAATATACAACTGATAAATTATCAAATAAGCATTATTGATTGGACATCTTAAAAATGCAAATTACTTATGTAGAATAATTCTCGTACAAATATAAATTATATTTATCAAAAACTTAGATTAGTTTTAATTTTATTATGGTTTTTTTAAATCTAAAAAACAATTTTAATCTCTTTAGGGATTTTTTCCTTCAACTTTTCGAAATCCATTTTTGTCTTTACTTGTAAGTATGGTTTATCCTTATCCAAATACAAATCATATTTTGTTTTATCATTTTTATCAAACAAATCTTTTACGAGATCACGTAATTTCTTATTTCTAATTTCATTTAAATTTCTTATTTTAACACATTTATTGGGAAGAGTTGGAGGATCAATCGTCAAATTAACGTTGATAATTTTTTCATAATTAAATTTAGGTACACTAATATCCTTATCTTGCCATTTCAGAAATTCATCAATAGATTCTGCAGTGATATTTTCTTTTTTCTCTAATTCTCCCAATAATGTGATTTTCTCATTTGTATTCTTAGAGGGGTTGTAAATGTAAATCTCTTCTGATTCAATGTCATAAATTGACATTTCTCTAACAAAAACATATTCCAAATTATCTTTCCAGTTTTCTATTATTCGGATACCTTCTTTAATATCCGCTAAATGAATACCAACTTCAAATCCATTATCAAATGACATCTCATTAAAATTTGCGGTTGTAATATATACGTCATTTTTAGTAATTAAAAATTTCGCATGTAGGTACTTAGAGGAGATAATAGTAACATTTGGAATTAACGATAATTTTTCATACACTGCTTGATTATCTCGATGAAGTCTCGTGTACACAAATACTCTATTATTATTAGCATAATTAACTATTTTATCCCATAATTTGGTGTTTATTGAGATTTTATATGCTCCTATATGCAAATCTCCATTTGATTTTTCAATTAATTCAATCATTTTATTTTGTAAATCATTATTAATGTGAATTGTTGAAGAGATAGAATTCCATTTGGTAAAATTTGGGGTTGATTTTTTATTTATACGTGCCCATTTTTTATCCTGTAATTCATAATCTGCTTCCTCCCAAAATGCATATCTAAAAGCTTCGAATAATTCTTTAATTTCATAATTATTTAAAATTACTGCAAATTCAGGATTCCTGGTCAACGCTTCAGTGGTTATGTTTGAAGTTAAAAGCATACCTTTAGCATTACTAAATGGATCAACTATAACAAATTTTGCATGTAGATGTGGAGATCCTCGTACAAGACAATTAGTA
>JAOUKW010000594.1 GCA_029882335.1 Candidatus Heimdallarchaeota archaeon
TGATGTAACTTAGAATATTATATTCTTAAGATGAGTATTCAACCTCTTCTCTTACGTATAATTACAACTCCTCCACCAGCCAATAGAAGTACTGTGGTTACTACAATAGCTACTATTGTACCAGTGTTATCTTCATCACTTGGATCTGATGATTGATCTGAAGGTGGACTTGAATTATTGGTATCTGGCGTAATAATTACCCAAACAATATCTGTAGCAGTATTTCCATCTTCATCTGTTATGACAATAGTGAAATTATATGCACCAACATTCAAATCATCTAGAATTACAGTGATTTCTTGTGCATCTTCCCAATTATCTTGAATTAACAGTGTCTGATTCATCTCAATTATATATTGATCTGGATTAGAATCACTAACTATCCAAATAATCTGATTATTCGTAGTTCCCTGTACAAATGAGATATCATCTGGAGAATTTATATCAGGAAAATCAATGACATTTACAAACACAGAGTCTATGATACGATTACTCAATCCATCATTAAATACAATTGTGTAATTGTAATAACCACCAGTTAATCCATCTAAAGATATTGAATAGTACGTTCCGTTGGTCCAATTATTTTCTTGAATAATAACGTTGTTACGATAGATTACATAGGTTGTAGGATCATTATCTACTGCAATCCACACTAATGAATACCCAGTTTCACCTTCAAAGAATTCTAGGTCGTCAGGAGTTGAAATAAACTCCAACATCACCTGATCAACTAGTTCTATCATAATTGATACATTTCTTGAATATTTTTGGTCACCTAGTAATCGAAATTCTACAGTTGAAATACCTATAGTTGAAATTGTTAGGTTTAATTGTTTCTCGTTCAAGCCAGTCCAGCTATAGCTGGAGATAAACACATCGTTAATATAAAGATCACAAGTGGATTGATAGAGTGAATATGCATAAACTACAACAGGTATATCTGTATTATAATAAAACACATTATCAATTGGTTCAAGTACAACAATAGGAGAGTTATCATATTGATATGATGGGTTTGCTAATGGTTGTGAGTCTGTAATTCCAGAGAAGCTATAGCTACTGTCAGAGTAGTTATCATCATTACTATCAACATTTGTATGCATTGCATAATAATTATGACTTACTGCAAAATTTGAAGAAATATTTACTATCAATGGGGCTACAGATCCAATAAAGTTATTCATTGTAAAATTTATGTTTCGTGAGTTGTCAAGTTGTAAATCATATGAATTTTTCTTATTAAATTCATTGTACTGAATTAATGTTTGATTGCTTGAAATTAAGTTAATCATAGTTGTTGAGTTATGTAGGTAATTTCTGGTAATATTCAAATTATGAGTATTTACCATATACAATGCATTTACTCCATTAACGATTACATTTCGATCTATAATTGTTGAATTTACATTTGATAATGAAATTCCTTGACCATCCAAATAATTATCATAAAAATTGATGTTTCTACTATTAGTTACCTGTAGATTATAACCACTCATTGATTTCATAATATTATTTGATATATTGTAATAATATGTTGATAGACTTATCGAAGATAAAGAAATAGCAGTTGAACCATATTCAAAGAAGTTATTTTCAATCATACTAGTAGACCCACCTATCTGTGAATTAAGCACACCAATATCATTATTAGTAAAAATATTATTTGTGATTTTTGTATCAAATGACCTACGCAAATAAATTGCTTTGCTATTATCTTTAAATACATTATTTTCAATATTTATACCAAAATTGTAAAACGAGAAGACACCAATATCGGAATTAGATATCTGAGTATTTTTTATCTTGGTATCGTCACTAGTATAGAGATATATTGAATTAACGACATTATTAAAATATGAATCTTGAATAGTTACATTATCAGTCATGAAT
>JAOUKW010000195.1 GCA_029882335.1 Candidatus Heimdallarchaeota archaeon
CAATTACGTCCCAAACTTCATTTCCTCCCATATCTCCTTTGAGAGCATTTCGATATTCTACACCAAATGTTGTTGATCCTCGAAAATTAGGTTGAAGTACATGATAACCTGCATTTACAAATATAGATGTAAATGGATCGTAATTATCCATATCTACATAACTCGGTCCTCCATGAGGAATAACAATTAATCGGGCCATTGGGTCATTTGCACGCGTTAACCATCCATGAATTTTCATCCCATCGCGAGAGTTGAACCAAATCGAAATTTTGTCTTGACCATCTGATTGAAATGAAGGAAATGTTATTTTTGATACATTTTGATCTGAATACAAGAAGAGATGATAGCTTGTTGAACTATTCCCTCCTGGAAAAACCAATCCCATACTTGTTCTCCTTAGTTGAAGGAGAACTTGATATTTGGATAATAATTTATGCCATTCCTTTAAATCTATATTGTATTTGTATGGTTGCGACTGTCCTTGATGTGTCACTAGTGCAACAATCTCGTTATCATTGGCCCAATTGACATATGATAAATCAAGAGCAAAAAATCCTATTCCCGAACCCGGTATTGGTGTTCTTCCAATAATCATCCTATCATTTATTGATCTTACAATTAATTCTTCTGTTCCACTCACATTAGATATATAACAGAATGAAGACCCATTGGGACTTATTGACATAAATCTATCAGAACTACTATCACTTTCTTTTAATCGAAAAATTTCTTCTCCATTAGTAACATCGAGAGCAACTATATTTGCATATCCTCTGCCCTCTGAAATTAAAAGTACATTAATTTCAGAACTATAATCAGAGCTTAATATTTGTAAATCCGAGGTATATAATATTGTTTCCTTTCCGTTAAATTTGTCTAATTTGTAAACAACCATGCTTTTTTCTCTGTTTCCAATGCACAGTAAAGAATTATTATCAATTTCATAAAAAACAGTTATCCAATCCAAGTTCTCGGCAATAATTCTACTTTCCTTTGAGGTATAATTGTATTCAGTGATATAATGGTTCTTTGATCCATCTTTATCCATTATCATATAGATAATGTCTTGTGAATTATGAAGTACAAATAATAATTCTTTACTAGCATGTCCAAGCTCCTTATTATTTAGTAGCAATCTTGATTCTACATTTTTTTCTTTAATATAGAGACCTATCATTCCAGATTCATCAGATGCACAATAAATGAATGTACTTCGATTTGGATGACTGAAAACCATAGTTACATCGTTTCTTTGGCTTAAGACTTCAAATGCTTTTGTCACATATTTTGACTCTGAATAATTCAATGGTTCTTGAATAATTTCGAACTCTGACACGTAATTTGTTATAGTCATAGTAATTGATTATTGTTATACAATTATTTAAATTTATTTAAACCATGATATTCAATTAGAAACTTAATGGATCAATTATTAATTGAATGGATCAATTGACAATTGAATAATACCACCCAAATAACAAAACACCTTTCATTACGCTCTTTCTAATGTTTTATAAGGTGAGTATAGTATTTAGATTTAGTGGTATCCGATTTATCTTCACTTGAGAAAGACCTTGAGCAAATTTGGGTGAATACACCTATTGTTAAAGTTTTTCCTCTATCTGTCGCACAAATATGTGATCAAGAAAATAGAAAGATAATCTTGGAAATTATGGGAAAAGGAAGATTAAGTTCAATAACTAAAACAAAAGTAAATTGTTTTACAGGACCTGAATTACATGGGTATATTCAAGAAATTACAGGTAAAAAGTCACGGTTATCCAATACTTATCATCATCTAAAGATTTTGAAGGAAAATGACGTAATTGGTGAAGAACATATTGTAATAGAGGGTAAGGCTGTAAAATTATTTAAACGACTGGCCAAGTTATTTCTTTTCATAGATCAACCAATAGAGGAATTATTCAATGACCCTCAATATATTAAATTGAGGAAATTTATTTATGATATGACGGGAATCAAGGAGGAAACAATCAATCAATCTTTCAGACAATTTGAAGAAGTTTCTGAAAAAATGTTCGACAATATTCATTCATTTCTTGAATTACATCACCAAAAGATCATAGAACAAGAAGTTGATATTTTATCCTTGTCACGGTTAATTATACAATTTTATCCATTAGTATATGTAAAAAAAAATATGAACTTGGATTCCTTTATTGATATTTTTGCCAAGTTGGTTGACGGTGAGAAAGAGTAAATTGATTATAAATATTATAATTTATATTATAAATTGGTTTTAATTTTATAATTCAATATTGAATATTTAATTCTCATCAATCTTTTCTCTGAGTTTTGTACCAAAAGCAATTAAGTTATATTTGGTTAGTTTATGATAATTATATGACTGAAGCGACACTTGTTTTTTTAATAAGAGAAGATGAAATTCTTTTAACCTATAAGAAAAGAGGTTTTGGTATGGGTAAATGGAACGGTGCTGGAGGAAAAGTAGAGAATGAGACAATTAAAGATGCTGCAATTAGAGAGGTAAAAGAGGAAGTTGGTGTGATTGTCCAAGAAATCGATCATGTGGCAACCATCTCTTTTTATAATGCAGGAGTGTTTGATTGGCGAGTACATGTCTTTCTTTGTTGGCAGTTTATTGGAATTCCAAAAGAAGGTGATGAAGTACGACCAAAATGGTTTAAGTTAGAAGAAATACCATATGATAATATGTGGGAAGATGATCGATATTGGCTACCTAGGGTACTAACTGGAGAAAAAGTAGAAGGTGAATTTTACTATAGTGAAGGTTTGGAAAAATTACAGAGTTACGATTTACGTAAATCAAATACTGAATCATAATATTCTACTTCTTCAATTTTGACAATTGTTAAATAATTCAAGTTGAATCATATTAGTTCCTCATACTTTGAGTATATTATTATTTCATTACTTAATATAGTTGATAATTTTCTTTGCATAGTTGAAATGGTATATAAGATCATATAATTTAGAATACACTGTGAATCAATTCGATTTTCTCTTAAATAGTTGAATTGATGATATTAATGTCATACTAATAACTACAATATGAAGGAGGAACCCGCTTGATAATCCTTCTTCGCTAATATCACCTTGAGTTAATTGTCCAGAAGTAGATTTGGAACCATACCCTCCAGAGCCACCTGCTCCAATAATGAAGTCACCTGTTATTCCCAAATCTTTATGACCTTCAATCTCACACAAAAATGTAGTTCCATGATATTCAAATAAAGACTCGATCTTTGTTTAATACTCGAAAATTAAAATATTTTATTATAATGTCACTACATTAATAATTCTTCTTTTTATATTGATATATGTTTCATCATGGTTGGCATATTATTTGTAATTTTATTAGTTGGATTTTCAGGATTTGAAATTTCTATATCCAAGAATTCAAAGATTACGTATCTTAGAATGTTATTTGAAAAAAAGATTATATCTATAATATATCAAATTGAAGTTTGTTTATTCATATAGTTCATTATGATCTGCATTTGTATTAACCAGCACTTTATGTTTGGCTAACATCACAATTAAATTAGCTGCAGATCTATCTGATATTCCATATTCTTTGAATATTTGCTTTAAATTTGCGAAACTATAGGTCGTATCTTCACTGAACTTGAATATCTTACGAAGAGACGACACTCTAACTCGGCCGTATAAACTTACTTTATTATCTCTCAATAATTTCTTAAATTCTGTCTTGTCGAGATAAAATTGTGTCAATAATTGAGTATATAACCCATGTGACTGGAAGAAATTAAGCATGTTTATCTGATCATCAGTTGATAAACCATCGATGTAATCCAAATCTTTGGGTATTTTTTCTTCTAATGCCTTATGTACTGAAAATATTGTGTTTTGTATGTCCTCATTAAGGCTGATTGTTGAAATAAATATGATTGTGATGTATTTTAGTTTGTGAGATAGAATTGATAATCCCTGTCTTTCCATTTTATTAAAACCAAAGATAGTTTCGTCTTCTATTTCTTCTAGGAAGGATGAAATGGCAGTGGAAAAGCCACTAAGAAGAGATGTTTCTAGTCCCATATTAACAAATGATTTTTCATAAATTGGAAGTCCCGGTTCATTTACTAAAATTATTTTTTTTATTGACATTATACCTTCTATTATTTGTTTATTTTTACTGCTTCCAAATGCGAAGAAATTATTTTCCAAGAAGTTAAGAAATGGTAGGGAGAATGTTGGAATTAGCATCATAATAATACTGATTATAATTATTGCTAAAATGGCTATACCAATTATTATTAGATATGGTAAAACATTTGCCAGTAAATCATATTCTATTACTCTTGGGAGTGTGATTTCTTCAACAGATAGTGTTGTAATGTTTAAATACTCTGCGTATGCTTCTACCTCGATTGATTGTACACTAATAATATACTGTGTAATCTCTGCAGAAACAACAAATTCAAGGTAACCTGAAGCATCTGTAAGATCAGAAAAAACAAGTGTTTCTACTGTCTGATTCTCAAATAATATCTGCATTTTGAGAGTTATATTAATGCCTTGTAAAATAGGATCTGCTGTTACTGCATTCAATTGTAAAGAAGTTCCGTTGGGAATTACGTCGTGATTATGAAGTTGTATGGATATAGCGTATTGTTCTCTCTGAATCAAATCTTCTGGAATATTAATTGTCATGGAGATATTATGTCTGTAAATTGGAATGATGAATGTATAAGTTTGACTTTCAAAGTTATTCTTGGTTAAATTTAACTCAAAATTATAATTTCCAGGATGTAGATAATTAATGAAAATACTTTGATTCAATTTACCTTGACTATTTGTAATTCCGACATAAGTATTGATGATATCATCATTAAATCTAGCACTGATAGTATAGGTACCTGCTGTAATCACTGTTATGTTATCATGTAATAACCATGTGAATGAAACAAAAATAGTATCTCCAATGAAAGAATATTCTGGTATTGAATTTACAATTGGTACTGAGGTATGTGTAATCCCTGCTATTACGTTTATGGTAATTGTTTGTTGTCTTCTATTCTGGTCTCTATCAAACACGTTTATCATAAATACATTTGTACCTAGGGATAGTCCATCAATATCTACTATGATATATTCATTTGACTCCCAATCTCCTGATTCATATAATTCTCCATTTAAGGTAACATTATAGAAATCCGGAAAATCATCTGTAAAATTCCATAATATTTTATTTCCTAAAGATCCAAGAGTATAACTCTCTGGATAAATTGTTGGATTTAGCACAGGTGCTTCTATATCAATTACAAAAACTTCAATTGTATCATTTAATGAATTACCATTATAATCAATTAATTCTAATGTCACAACAATTCTTCCATGAATGTCTCCATCTATAGTAAAATTTAATTGTTCATTGGAAACCCACACACCAGAGTTAATTACCTCTTCGTTTATTATATATCTAAAAGTTCCTGGAAAATAGGAAGTTGCATATATATCTGTCGCGGTCCAATTCAACCAATTATTTATAGAACCATATATAATTTCTAGATTTCCATTACTTGGACGTGAGATGATATTTGGTGGTATGTTCTCTTGGAATACAGAGACAAAAACAGTATCATTGGCTATTATAGAAGCTGGTGCAATAGAGCCTAAGTAAAATATAACTTCATATTTTGTATAACCTGTATAGGTGGTGTTTACATCGTATATTATAAGATTGTTTGCGTCTGCAGAGTATCCTCCTGTAAAAATACTGGTACCATTCTCGATTATCTGATATTTCTTATTTGAGTTACAACTTAGTGTACAACTGAAATTCCAATGTAATGACAAACTCTCTCCCTGTATCACATCAATTTCCTCTCCGCAATATGGAGAATCTTCTGAGGTATGATTATTTATTCCATTTGATAATTCAGATGTAGGCGGACAAATGGTTGTTATTTCATTGAATTCCAAGCTATTACTCTCATTATTGATAACTTTGAATTCAGACATTCCAGTGTTATGTTGATGAACTTCTAAATGATTCCCAAGAAATATTAACGAAATAAAAATAAATAACAAAATGTACGATTGGGTCACATTTCTTATTGAAAAATTCATCCAGTCTCACCAAAATATTAGTTATTTTAACTTAATTTACTAAAGTAATGATTCAATGTCTATAAATATTGTGTTAAAATATTTATTTAATAGGATGAGATAAAATAACATTAGTATTATTTCCACATATATTATTTTTTCCAAATTCTAGATAGAATATTTTTCAAATTAGATTTAAATAATTATTTTTACTATATACGACTTTCAGTTGTCAAAATTATTTAATTATTATTGTTTTCCAGTAATCTTTATTTAAGCTATTAAGTAACATTTTCTATAATCAATGATGTACCGCAAATTTCATTTTTCAAGTAAATATATTGTTTTTTCTATCTATTTATTATACTATTTTTCAGACCATATTGGCAAATATATCTCGAAAGTTGTACCCTTTGATATTACAGTTTCAACATTGATAAACCCCTTGTGAGACTTGACCACATTTTGGATTAAACTTAGCCCAATACCTGTTCCTTTCTTTTTTGTGGTATAAAATGGATCGAATATATTAGCTAGTACATCATCAGGGATTCCCGATGCATTATCATTAACGTTTATTACTATATATATTCCAGGGGGTATTTTACTTAAAAATGCTTGTTTATAATCTTTGATGATTGTTTTGGTAGTAAATAACTTGACTGTCCCTTTACTATCTTCAAAAGCATCAACTGCATTTTTAATTAGATTCATGACCAGTTGTTCTATCATAATCTGATCTCCAAGTATATTATCGTCAAATGCACCTAAATTAATTTGTAATTCATTGTTTTTTGCCATTATTCTAAGTAATTTTTCCATATTTGATAAAATGGAATTGATATCAATTATCTCTACTTCTAATTTAGCCTCACGAATGATATTTAAAAGGCTGAATATCATATTTTTTCCGAGATTGCTTGCACCTTCAATATTAGTAAATATTTCCTCAAATTGTACTTTTAATGGTGAATTTTCTGAAATATAAAATTCAGCCAATCTGATATTTCCATTGATAATTGTTAATACATTGCTGAAGTCGTGTGCGACACCACTTGCTGCTTCTCCAATTTTTATCAGTTTATCATTAATCAATAACCTTTCTTCTAATTCTGCGTTTTGCAAATCAATTTTTCGTATTTCATCTGTTTTCTGTTGCATTTCTCCTTCTAACTTATTTAGAGGTATAATCATGAAGATTAAAATTACAACAGTTACAATAGAGAGAAGAATATAGACTGTGAACACTTCTCTGAGCATTAAATTCTCAATCTGTCTCAAATCTATTACCACTACGAATTTTGGTTGAAATGAAGTATCTGTAAAGTTCAAATTAATTAATTTGAATAGAATGGAATGGTGTTCTTGTTCATTGAACTCATGATCTTTACCATCAATATCGTAATAATTGCTTATTTTTTCACCAGTTCCGAGATCAGTCGAACTTGTCCAAGTTATTCCATTACTATTGAATAAATATTCATACTCTTGATTTACAATTGCAATTTCCTTGGTGTTTACTAAATTTATAAGTACATCTTCAA
>JAOUKW010000196.1 GCA_029882335.1 Candidatus Heimdallarchaeota archaeon
TATCTCTAATCTAGGTATCTATCATTCTCATCCAAAAGGAGTATTCCATAGTAATACAGATGATAAAACATTAATTAATATGGCTAGAAATTACCCGGATATTATTTCAATTGTGACGAATGGGGTAGATACACATTGTTATAAAGTTTTAAATGAAGAAGTAATTAAAGTTGGGATTGAATATAAAAAAATAAAACTTGCTTTTACAAAAGTTGTTATTATCTTTGACCTATGTTTACCCAAGCAACAATCATACTATAATCTTGCACATATAATTGAAAATAAATTACTTGAAAATCTTGATAGAGAATGGGGTAGTCAAAAAAAATCAAAAGAAGAAATTAAGTTTATGCTTCCAACAATCGATGTTGGAAAGGATTATACAACTAGTATAGAAATAACTCTAGGTATCGCTCAATCAAGTAGCATTATAACTTCAGATGATATCCGAAATCAACTATCTAAGATAATATATGAGCTTGTACTTTCCGTTAGCCCAACAATTCGATGGTTAGGATCGCAACTTCATTATTACTTTGATATACCAATGTCTATATTACCTAACTCATTTGCCCGGAATTCAGCAATTAAAAGAAGCGAGTTACTTAAGCATTTTAATAAAAAAGAATCCAATTCTTGGAAGAAATTAAAGAATTAATGGTGTTCATCCCACATTTTAACAACTAAATGCATGATAGAATTCCACCAAATTAATATCTGTCTGATTAAGAAATGAGCAATAGATAAATTTGGTGACCATACATCAAAGGCCTTTAAATGCTCATGACAAATCATTACGAACGATTTTTTCTCATTTGTATCCCATCTGCTTTCCACATAGAGCTTACTGCCTGCATATTTAATCATTGATTCTTCAACAAAAGCTCTGGGAAAGACTTTCGGGTAATCTGAAGAAAATATAATTCTTAATTCAAATGATATATCTGGACGATTCGGGACAAAAAGAGTTCCCTTCCAAATGCGGAATTTGAATTTTTTATTTCTGTCTGGTGCTAAACTGAACCACAATGAATTCTCTTGTCTTCTGAGAAAATTCAAATAGTTTTTAATATTATACAGTTCAATTTCAACTCGTTTTTCCCAATTAACATGGGCAGGTCCAATTTGTAGATCAGGACTATTCATCAATTTTAATTCATTTTCAGCAGGATCCTCTAAATATGTTTCACCCATCAATATAACTTATACAAGCCCTAATAATAGCTTTGTTATTTTTTAATATCTTACTGTTATAATTTTTATAATAGGCTTGACTTTAATGGAGTCTATATTTTAACGGTATCTCTATCATTTCTTTACAATTATTACATTTGATCCATCCATTTTGTTCGACTTGAGTGAGATCTAGTGGTGATCCATCATTTGGACAATTTGTATCTATGACTCTGAAAGTATTTCTAACACTTACAGCTAAATTATTAATGTCTGAAGCAATTTCATTTAGAGTATCACGCGCATTAATTTCAGGAACAGTATAAACGCTTAGCGTTAGTTTTCCTTCATCTTTTTGGCAAAATATACTAATTTCAACTATTATTTTTGGTTCATTACCAGCTTGCATCAAATAATCCATCCCTGCAATGAAATCGTCACCAATTAAATCTTTCATAAAGTTCATCTCTTTCCATGAATTAAATATTGTACGGACTCCAGATAGTATTGTATTGGGATTTGCAGTAAATTTAAAATCAGTAATTGCAGAATTTGCCTTTCCTGTTTTTATCATACCAATTAACTGAAAACTTTTCATACTTACTTGCTCAAGATATTCATGTACTCTATTACCTCTTTCTATAATGCTTTCGCTTCGTATTTGAGCAAGATCTTCTATACTGGTTTTTTTAGTAATAACTCGCGTATTTTCGGTAATTCTAATGGGTGATATAGGTATTGAGCTTCTTAGATATGATGTTATGATAGTTGGTTTTGAAGAAGGATAAGTGAAAATAAACTCTGATCCAATATCTAAAATTTGACCTTTAAATTGATCCTTCAGTAAAAATCCCCAATCCCCTTCTGGAATATAGCTACTTATTGGTAAAGTTAAAAAAATGGTTTCTGCTTGTGGGACTCCAAATGATAAAATAGAAACTATATCACCTTCAAGTAATGGACCAACTAAATCTTTATCAATCTCTAACATATTTGGATCTTCTTGTAATTTTACTTCATCTAAAATAGTACAAAAGCTATATTTTTTTCCCAATTGGTTTGAAATAACCAGAATTGATTTGATTCTTGAAAAACTATCTAATAATTCTGGCTGATTTATATATAATGTTGCATTGTCTCTGAATACCGGTTTTATTGTTGAGTTAATTGATTCAATCACTGAGTATTAGATTTGTACCATTTGTCATAAATTCTTCGTATTTTGTACATACAATTCTACAAAAATAAATATACCTTAATATTTAATTAGAAATAAAAATGGGTGAAATTACAGATGGCATCAATATTATCTGATTTAACAGTAAATTTAATTGAAAAAGTAGGTTATTCATTTGGAAAAAAACTATTATCTATGATTAGGGGATTTCCAGTAGATGTTATAGAAGCAAATGAATTCTATAATGGGGTGAAAAGAGCTGCAGAAAATGATTTGCGAAATGCAGAAGATGTATTTCAACAATCTCTTGGAGCTTTGATGAGAAAAAAAGATTTGGACTTACATGGTAAAGTAGATCGTTTAAGAGGTAGATTACAAGGAATCCGATTTGAAATAGAAAAATCTGGTTTAGATAATTACTCTGTAGGAGTGGAAGATATCAATGTATTAAATGCTCTATCAATCATTTATACAACCCTTCAATTCGAAGTGTATATCATATCCAATGAAGCTTCTAAACTATATGATTCTTTAGAATATGATGAAGATGACGCGTTATTTAAAATAAAAGAATTGAATGACGCAATAAAGAATTTGGAAGCTACTTGGAGGTTAAAAACTCAAGCAAGTTCTGATCCTCAAAATGCCAAAGCTTTGGTAAATGAACTAAAAGAGGCAAGGAAAGAATGGGTAAAATTAATTGAAAAGATGGCAGAACATAGTATAGATGCAACTAATGAATTAGTATCTGGAATTGTATTAAATAAACCAAGATTATTTAGAAAATCAGAATATAGAGAAAATTTGGCTGATATAATATGGGACTTTGCAAATAAATCTGATTCGCTAAAAGTTGAAATTCCAGAGCTTGAACAGAATTTAAAGGAAGAACATCCTAACGCTGAATTTGATAGAGATGATCTTGAACGATCAATTAAATTGCTCATTGATACCAATCGAGCATATAATTTAGGAATGGAGAATAACATTAAATTTGTAGAGTTTAGAAAATCAGAACAAACCAATATTTGTGGACATTGTAGTTCTGGTGGTTTATTATACCAAGAATTTCGAAAATGTGAAGCAACAGACAAATTGATTTGCAATAATTGTATTACATTCTTAAATAAATGTAAATTATGTAAATCAAAGATTAAGGAGAAGCATCAATTAATTACAAGGTGATATTATGTTTTCAAAGATAGCAGATATATTTAAGAGCTCAGATAAGACAATTATCTGGGAAAGAGAGTATGATCCTGAGAAAGTTGACAGAGAAATGGTTTACCGATATCCTGATTCAAATAAGCAAAAAATTGAAAAATACGATTATATCGGGATTAGAGACTATGAGGAAGTTATATATTTCCAATCCGGTCGATCAGTCGGTTCTCTATCAGGTGGACATTATAAAATAGAAAAAGAAGCAAAAAATTCTGCAACAGAGATTATTTGGGTAGATCCTGGAATAATTAAAATGACTTGGGGAGTTGGATGGCATGGAGGAATTGCACCTAGAACTGATGATGGATTTGCTATGGGTAGTTCTGGTGATCTTAGTCTTAGAATCGTTGATGCTGAAGCATTAATTCATAAAGTAGTAGTAGGTAAACCTTCTTTTACTGATAATGACTCAAAAGAATTAATTAGAGGCCTATTAACAACTTCCTTACGTGATGTGACAAAGTTGTACACCCTAGAAGGATTTATCACATCTGATAGAGAGCAAATAATTGCTTTGATGAGAACAAAACTAGCTGATGAGTTTAAGATATATGGATTAGAATTGATTTCAGTGAATATTTTAAATGTTACACATCCACCGGAAAATCAAAGAATGGTTGATGAGTTGTTAAGCCAAAAGAAAAATATCACTGGAGTAAAGATGGATCAATCTCAAAGGGAGTTGGATAGTGTACTTGATGAGATAAATAGCAAAGAAGGTCAAATTAAAGCATTGAAGAAAAATATAGAGGAATTAGAGATGAAATTAGCCATGTCCGAGATTGAACAAGATGAATTTGACAAAAAAGTAAATGGAATGAGGAATTTACTTAAACAAAGAGAAGAAGAGGTAAAACAACTTAGATTGCACATATAAATTTCTATATCAATTTAATTAGTTATCACCATATGGAGTATAAAACCTAAGATAAATAATCAAAGTTCTATTAATGTTATTTAGACCTCTAAAAATAGAAATGATTATAACTGACACAATGTATTATCAATTGTAAAATGACATCCCTCGAATTTGAACCCTTTTTTGAAGATATCAATGAAAATAAATCTAATCATAAACGAAACAAAGAAAAAATAAAAGTTGCATTTGAATTGGCCAAAGAGAAGCATAAATATCAAAAAAGAAGGATGTCGGATGATCCCTACTTTGTTCATCCTTTAAGAACTGCCAAACTATTACGGGATTTTGACGATGATTTAATTATTGCAGGATTACTTCATGATATAGTTGAAGATACACAAACTAGTGGAGAAGAGGTAAAAGCTATGTTTGGAGAGAGTATACATTTTCTAGTTGAGGCTGTAACAAAAGATGAATTAACAGATCCAGTACAAAAAGTAATAGAGTTCAGTCAAAAAGATAAAAGAGTAATCCTGCTAAAAATCGCCGATAGATTAGACAATATGAATGATAATATTGAAAATATGGGTATAAAAACGAAATCTAAGTATATTAAACAGAACCAACAATTACTTGAATTTATGCAATCTATTGATGAAATGTATTTTTATGATAAATTGAAGAATTTAACCAATAAATTAGCAAATTTAGTAGGTTCGGATTTATCTGCTTGATCAAAAGTTTAGGAAACAATATATTAAAAAATAACAATACAACTTCCACCAGATTTTTTCGCCTTTCTCAATGCTAAATAAGCAAGATTACGTATGGGATCACTACGAATAGTTTTAGTTCGATTATTAGTAATTGGTTTTAATTCAATTATCTTTCCAAATGCCATACCAATAGATAATCCAGTACCTAAATTTTTTCTTTCAGATAATTTAGTTATTAAATCGACAATGTACTTACACCATGGGAGTATTTCCTCAATGGTTGATGGAGTAAACAATATTGCCTCTTCAGTCCCTTCTTTAGAATTATATCCCCATAGAGGATACCCATTATATTTCCAATTAAAATCCTCTATCTCCTTAGTCAGAGTACCTGTTATTATATTTGGAGAATACCGAGTCCAACCCATTTTTTTGACGCATTCACCAAAATTGTCTAGATCCATAAAAATGATGGTTCCATATGTATTTTCATTGTTTATGATATTTAAATTCATATTAGCTTAATAGAACTACTTGTTCTACTGTATCATATATATAATCTTCACATAAAAATTTTATCTAAAAATATTGTGTACCAACCAAATTTGTTATAAATTTTATTTACTACATAAACTTATATCTTGGTCTAAAATCCAAGATGTGTATTAATGAGTAAGCATACAGTTGAAAACAAGGAAATAGATTTAGTAATTACCTATAGTGAGGACCATTGGAAATTACTAGCTAATAAAAGATGTAAGGCACAACAAATTTTGGATATACTATCTTCAATTTCTGGTGACTTTGGAGTATATGGATCGATTGCACGAGGTGATATTCATCCAAGTAGTGATATAGACATAATTGGCTTTGAATTGATACAACCTTACAAAATGGAATATCTACTTGAAAATATAGAACAAACTATAACTGATTTGAGAATAGTTATGGCAACGCCAAATCATTCTATTAAGGGGGTTATTCAATTTGACGATGAAGTTTCTATTACCTTTCCACTAGTTAAATTAAATCCTAGGGAAAAGGAATTCTATCAATTTGCAGGTAGGTTAACTAAATGGACTTCATTTAAGGATAGAATTGTTGGAATTAATAAAAATTTAAAACTCATTGAACCACTTTCAAATGGACATAGAGAAAGAACAATTAAATTAGTCCCTACGCCCGAATTACTTAAGTTTGGTTTTACTCAACGAATTATTGAAGAACGAAAACGAGTATTATATCGTAGAGATAAGATTGGCAGAACAGGTATTTTTCTAAATCACCCTGTTAATATGGATGATGGCTTTAGTCTAACACTAAAAGCACTAGTGGATAGAAATCCAATAGTTAGAAGAAAAGTTAGAGGAGATAAATGAAAAATGAGTATTACTTGGATTTTCATATCCATTCAAATAAATCAAGAGATAATAAATATGGACCCTCGATTAATGATATAATTTTTCATTCAATTGATCTTGATTTAAGAGGTATTGCCATAACAGATCATGATACTGTTTTATCAAATAATCAAATTAATCAATATCAAACTTATAATTCCAAATCAAATTTACTAGTTATCCCCGGTTGTGAAGTAACAACTACTCTTGGTCATCTGATAATATTGGGATTGACTGTTAATGTACAACCAGATTTACCACCTGAAATTGCAATCAAACAGGCTAGACAAGAAGACGTGATAGTTATCGCTGCTCATCCATTTGATCCGAAGTATGGATTGGGAGAATTAATATTTGAATTGGATTTAGACGCGATCGAAATAAATGGAAGACGACCATCACAATGGAACCTTAATGCAAAATCAGCAGCAAAAATACTACATTTACCGACTGTTGGTGGTTCTGATGCTCATAGTTGTGTAAATATAGGTAATGCGGTGACTGTATTTAAACGGAATGTTCAATCAATTGATGATATTCTAAATGAAATTAGAGAGAAAAGATGTTACGGCAAGCGAATAAGATAAGTCGATTGAGGAAGTTCAAGTTCCAATAAATAATAAAATTCCATAATATAACATAATTTGGATATTCACCATTAATTGCTATCACAAATTATATTACCTTTAGAACGAAGAATGAAATACTCACAAAATACCGTGAGAGGTGTTCATATTAAACAAGCCAGCTAAAGAATTTAAAGATCAAATAGGTAGAGGTAGTCACTGGGATAAAATTGCTTCAGATGCCATTAAGAGAAAGAAAAAAATAAAAAATACAGATTTATTTATCTGTGAAAGTGGATTAGGTGCCTCTGGGTTCCCTCATATTGGTTCATTTGCAGATGGAGCTCGAGCATATGCTGTTAAACTAGCTGTAGAAGATCAAGGCACTTATAAATCAAAATACTATGCTTACGCAGATGATTTAGATGGATTACGAAAGGTACCTGCAGGTGTTTCTGATACATTAAAAGAATGGATTGGTGTGCCTGTTAG
>JAOUKW010000197.1 GCA_029882335.1 Candidatus Heimdallarchaeota archaeon
TAGTAATAGGATTGAAACTTTGTAATTTCAAGGGTATTTAAAAATTCAATAAAAAGTCACAATTGACAAATACCTAGTAATAGGATTGAAACATTCTTGAAAGTCATAAATGATCTTTCCGTGAGTAGAAGTCACAATTGACAAATACCTAGTAATAGGATTGAAACGTAAAACTTGACGCATTCACAAATTCTGAAGCCTCAATGGTCACAATTGACAAATACCTAGTAATAGGATTGAAACAAGAAATCACTAGTTCCTATAGGGGGATTATCCCACGCGGTCACAATTGACAAATACCTAGTAATAGGATTGAAACCCCACAGTATCAGTTACGCGAGGAGATTGAAAGTTAAATGTCACAATTGACAAATACCTAGTAATAGGATTGAAACGAGGCTAGAAGTTTACTCAATATTTCTGATAACTGTATGTCACAATTGACAAATACCTAGTAATAGGATTGAAACAATACCAATTTGCAGTGTCTGCTGTATTGCCTGTATCAGTCACAATTGACAAATACCTAGTAATAGGATTGAAACGATAGATTTAGTTGCGATCCAAATATAACAATTGACAAAGTCACAATTGACAAATACCTAGTAATAGGATTGAAACACAATCATAGCATTTAATGATTGTATGACCAGTTTTAGTCACAATTGGCAAATACCTATCACTAGGATTGAAACATTCTTAGTTCGTATTTTGCGATATCGAAATTTAAGTAGTCGCATTTGAAGCATACCTATCACTAGGATTGAAACCCAGAGTTTCGTTCATAAACTCGAAGCCATCCATCAAGCCGCATTCAGACCATACCTACACTCATGATTAATACATCAAATCCCATTCCTACCTACACCTTCAGTAACATCACTGAACCGAAATCCACATTCTTAAAATCAGAAAGTAATCAGAAAAAACCGAGAATACCAACTCTAACCAACAAATTACATTAATCATAAAATAAAATACTTAAATTCCTCAAGATCTCGAATATTAGTGAAATCATCATCAGTTTTTGCAAGCTCAATATACTCAGAGTCTAATTCAATTGCCGTTTTGAGTGCATCAATACTTAGATTCGCTTTGTTCAGTATAGAATAAATACAAGCAATGTTGTACCAAGCGTTGCTACGATCAGGTTCTATTTTAACAGCCAGATGATATAAATCAATGGCCTCCACAAACCTTCCCAAATTATACAGGGAATAAGCGCAATTCTCGATGACTGTCGCATCATCTGGATATATTTCTAATGCAATCTTATATTTTTCACATGCTTCCTCATATTTCTTCAAACCATCCAACGCCAATCCCCAGTTATTATATGCATAGGAGTATTTTGGATCTATTTCTAATGAAATCTTTAATTTATCAATGGCTTCTTCATATCTACCTAAATTACATAAAGCAAGACCCCAATTATTATAAGCATATGAATTTTTTGGATCTAATTCTGTAGCAATTTTATATTTTTCACATGCTTCCTCATGTCGATCGAGTTCATCTAATGTATTTCCCCAATTATAATAAAGATTAGTATCGCCCTGATTTAATTCGACAGCAATTTCATATAATTCACATTCCTCTTCAAATTTCTCCAATTGATGTAATGAATTTCCCCAGTTAAAATAAAGCTTAAAATCACCAGGATGTAATTCAACGCCAATCTTGTATTTTTCGCATGCCTCCTCATATCTTTCGAGTTCATCCAATGCATTTCCCCATTTATAATAAATCATAGTATCAGCAGAATTTAATTCCACAGCAATTTTGTATTTTTCACATGCTTCCTCAAATAGTCTCAATTGTAGTAATGAATTCCCCCAGTTATAATACACCTTAGCTTCATCAGGATCTAATTCTAAGGCAATTTTGTATTTTTCAATAGATTCTTCATATTTTCCCTGTAATTGTAATGTATTACCCCAATTCATATATGTCCAACAGTGAGCTTCAATTTCGATTGATTCCATATATTTTTTTATTGCCTCGTCGTATCTCCCTAAACTAACTAATGCATTACCCCAGTTCATATATGTCCAAGGGTGAGGATCAAGTTCTGCCGATTCCATATACCTATCTATAGCTTCCTTATAGTTCCCAAGGCCATCTAATGCCAATCCCCAGCCATAGTAGATATAATCATATTCAGGATCAATATCTGCCCCATCTTGATATATTTTTATTGCCTCATCAAACTGCCCTAATCTATACAGAGATTGCCCCCACCAATAATAAGCACTCACTTGATTAAAATCGATTTCAATTATTTTTTGATATATTTCAATTGCCTTTCCAAACTCAGATTGATCATAAAATTGACTGCCCAATCGTATCAATTCCTCAATATTATCATCATTCATAATTTATCGACCTTCGGGCTATGGCTATATTTTGCTTTTCTTCATTAAACCTGTGGATTATCATATAATTAAAGGAATGTGAACAAAATTCGGAAATATGAATTGAGTTTTCTAAATGACAATAATTTAAAATTATGTGCGACAATAATGGCTTTTTGGAGTATCCCTAGTTTACTGATCTATGTTGGATTTTTGCAAACATATGGTGAATTATTAGGATTACTTGCAGATCTTGCAGGTATTGTTCTAAACGTAATTGGTCTTATCTTTTGGTTTTTGCTTGCAAAAGCACTTGAAAAAGATAATGACAAAGCATCACTTGCAATAAGAATATTTGGAACCCTTTCCTTTTTATTTTATACTGGATCGATAATTTGGATCCTTATTGATTCTACCTATTTTTATAAGGCAGCCGGTCCTGGTTTTGCAGGAGACTTTTTTGCTGGTTTAGCTTTAGTAACAGTAATGCTTGTAATTAAGGATAGAGAAGGTGTAAGTAAGAAGTTTCTTATCTTTGTATCCCTCAACTCATTTGGTAAATTGATGGCTGGTTCCTACTATTACTATCCACCGCTCCATAGGCGATTAAACGATGCATTTTTTACATTGAATGGTGGAGGCGAAGTTGATGTGTTTGGTGTGTTTATGGTAATAGTTTTCTCTATAATTGGTTACCTACTTGTTAATGTTATAGTTGCATTTTGGTTTAGGAACTATACAAAGAACGATATTATCAAAATAGAAGATTAAATCCTCTTGGTTAAAATTAGAAATTTTTCTATATCATATGATAATACCAATAGCTTTTACCAATATACTTCTTAATAAAAGTTTAATCAAATGATTTTTCTAATCTAACTTGAGGAGATTATTTCTTTGAATTAAATTAAATTATGAAGTAGATATCTAAACTTTAATCAAAAAATATTTATAAATTATGTTTTGTCGTACTTCTATGTTTCTTGATTAAGATAATATTGGATTATTATCTTAAATAAGGTAACATCCCAATTATCGTAATAGTTTACAGTTCTACAATGAAATTCTTCTTTTGAACTTGGATATTAACGATTAATTGCATCCACTCACAAATATGATATTTGTTATTAATAAGGTGATAATTTATGTATGAAACAAGGGAATTTTGGAAAAAAACAATATTTGAATATGCTTCACCTTACAATATAATAGAGCAGAGACCAACATATGTATTTATACACAATAAAAGAACTAATAAAATGTCGATATCTTACCTAAATTTTGAAAATGACCAACAATTTTTAGATGAACTCAAGGAATTAAAACAATATGGACTAGATAATGATTGTAAATCTCTTGGAATAACTGTGTGCAATAGGGATCCATACTTTATAGACAAGTCCTCCTTGGAACAATTAGGTGTTAAACCAGTCACTGAACTTGCATTATTGGGATTGGAAGTCAGCCAAGAGGTTTTAGATAAATTGAACGAAAGGCATATATCAAATGACTATACACTAAAAGAAATCGAATTTGATGTTGTATTAGAAAATAAAGAGATCCACAAATTATTATTCAATCATTTTCCAAGCCAACTATTTGAAAGCATAGAAAATACACCTAGAGTATTACAAAATTGGCATGAAAGCACATCAGAACATTCTCAAAAATATTTTATTGTGGAATACATAAATTCTCAAACAAATGAAATTCAAATAGTGGGATTAAGTAAATATATCCACTTTTTAAAAGGAGTAAAGAAGGAGATGATGTATTTAGCCATAGCTGTTACAGATAAAAATCATAGAGGTAACGGATTGTATAAGGCATTACTTGCTATAAGAATGAAATACGCTTTAATTGAAGGTGCTAAGTTTTGCTATACAGATTCTGATGTATCCACTTCATATCCAATTCTTAGAAAAATGGGGATGGAGGAAATCTATCGGCAGTTTTTATATGTATTAAATTACAAAGAATCCTAGTGTTAATGCAAGGTATATTTCACATAAAGTAGTTCAAATCAGCAACTTCATATTATGTAATTACAAACCTCAAATATTTTATTTTGCATTAATATTGATTTTACCAATATTGATACTTCATGATAGGGAATAACACCACCTTAATGTAGGATGAAAATTGAATATATCATTTTAATTAACAATTTGATGTCTATTCGCTCATCCTCAACTGAAGCAGGTATCTGTATTGAAAACCGATTTCGTATTAAACAGTCAATATCATGATAATAATTTAGGAAGGTAAACAGAATCGGTTTATTATTTGTTAACTTCCTTATTATTTCGAGTGCAACTTTTATCTCATAATGTAATAATTTCATATATAATAGTTATTCAATTTCTTATACAACTGAATTAGGAGTCGAGGTTGAAGGGATAGGAGTTTCTGTAGGTAGAACAGATACAGTTGGATTAAATCTTTATACACATACCCTGAAAAGAGCTTTTCAAACAGGTTTAT
The DNA here is from genome assembly GCA_029882335.1 of Candidatus Heimdallarchaeota archaeon. GTDB lineage: Archaea > Asgardarchaeota > Heimdallarchaeia > Heimdallarchaeales > Kariarchaeaceae > JAOUKW01. The sequence goes on from JAOUKW010000197.1 coordinate 4,839, forward strand.
CTGCAAAAGGAGATGGAGATGGATTCGGCAATTGGTATCCAGCAGCATCTGGTGAAACCATAGTAACATCTTATTCATCAATAACTTCCTTAAGAGTACTAGATGCATGGATATTATCAGTATTAAACACTGCCATTAAATCAATGGGCAGTGGGCAATATTTTGACTTGTGGTTGGAATTCCAATATCAATGGAAAGCAATATGGGAAGAATCATATAACTGTGGATTATTTAATCTATTTACATGTTATAGAACTATAACATCTACCCTTACTTATGATGGAGACCTTCAATTAGGTAGACCTGGTAGATTAGATGGCGATTCTGCATCAGATGAAGAAATTTGGAGACAGAAAGTTAATTCAGACTGCTATCCCTAAATTTAAGAGACCTTACCCCTTAACAGAAAACACAGATAATATCATAGATAAGTTTTTATAAATTAAACATAAATTTGAAATCAAACACGTAAGTTCGACAGTTATTTAATGGTTAATAGAACACTACAATGAATTTACCTTTTCAATAATGAGCAGTAGTTCACCATAATTAGCAGATATTAAATAAAACATTTACTTGTTTTTTATGCAATTATCATAATAACAAAAAATTAGTAAATAAAATTATGAACTTTATTTAGATAAATCCCAAAAATAAAAATTGTTTAATTACAATTCGTTTACCAATAATGAATTAAACTATTTAGGTTTTCGTAAACAAAGTTAATTATTATCACCGAATCATTAAAATTAGTAAGTGTAAGATTTATTCAACATTAATTATTATAAATTACAATTTTTCACCAATATAGACAACTCATTTTCTGTACCTATCCTAAAATTGAAGATATCAGTACTTTTGGCATCAGGATATTATATTTCTTCTACGCATATGTGGGTAAAGAAGTAATTTTAAATTTATAATTTTTAATCCAAATAACACAATTATTTCCCCAAATTTAAATAATTATATTAACTATATTGTATTGCTATCAACTATGAAAATTAATTTATCATCATTTATCATTACAATATTACTTATCTCACAATTGAATTCCTCATCTTTAATTATTTATGACACTGTTTTTAAAGAAAAGATAATTGAAAATATACAATTTAAATATTCTGCAGACTATCCTGCAATATTTCCTAAAAATGATTTTGTTAATTTTGTTGTTTTTTATGAAGTTATATTTCCAGAAGGTACTGATATAACAAGATTTACTCTATCAAGACAAGAACTTTTGATTAATGATGAACCTATTTCTACCATCCAAGATAATATTTTATTGTATCAACCAATTGGAAGCTATGAATTAATTTTTGAATTAAACAAAATTAATTGGAATAGAACGTTTAGTTTTTCCCTTTATGACACTAAATTATCAGAGATTTATATTACTCCCCTTTTAATAATAGCTACAGAAAATTCACATTATAACACAACTGAGCAAATTGTGCTTTGGGAAGCAGTATTAATACCAGTTAATCAAACTGCGGTTGAATCATCAGACCAACCGAATAATGAATTTCAAAGATACATCATATATGTGTTTATAACCATGTTAATAATGATTATTGTATTATATTTAATTAAAAAGAAATCAAAAGATAATTCGGAAAAAAGGATAGAAGATTTAATTTGAAAAAGTATATTTTTGATACGCATAAAAATTATTTTATAATGATGATTGCGATACTTGTAATTTCGAGTTCTATTAATTTATTAATAATACAAAGTCTAAATTTTCAATCAACAAGTGAAATAAGGGAAAGTATGGAGGAATTACGCTCTGGTCAAGGATCCATAAGAATAGATTTACTAGATATATTCCCCGATAGTCATTTATCTGATGATTTTTCATTTGAATTAACTGAGAAAGATATTTATTCAGTAATAAATTTGATATCCTTTCCGAGTTCGAGTATTATAAATACTGAACTTTATGTCTTTAATTCATATCGTTTAAGTCAGTTACCATCGAATTATACAAATTATACAGTTAATAGAGGTATATTTGATTTTAAGTTAATTATAACAGAACCAATAATATTTGATGAGTATTGGGGAAAAATGGAAGAAGAAACTTCATTTTCTAATATTACAGATTATTATATTGAAAATGAATTTTTTAATGCGAGTTATTCAGAATTTAATCGAATAAGGGGGATCATCTTAAATGAGACTGAATTTTACATCGATAGCATTCAAAATAATACTCAAACCTATATGTTAAGTCATTTAGTACAGGAAAATGAAACCATATATACATCAATTGATGCTAAATTTATGAAAACAGAGATTAAATCGGATTTTGAATCAAGAATTGGTCAAACGCTACAATCAAGTAGTTATTTGATTTTATCTCAGGATGATATACATGAGATAATTAACTTTTCTTTTGAAGGTATTGGACTTAGTACAACACCTACAACTAACTTAAATATGAAGTTAAATTTATTTATTAATTATCAACATATAACACTTGATTTACTTGAACAACTTTCAGACGAGTGGAAATATTTTCTTACCAAATTAACCAATGATTTACATGTACACTATTATAACTTAGGAATAACTGTTAATGGGCATATTGAAAATGAAAACAAATTAGAAGAGATTATAAATGAACTAGGTATCAAGTTTATACCACTTATAAGAATATATTTTATTTTGTTTTCATTTTTTTTATTTACTATTTTTGTTACCTTAGATTTGATACATCGAAAGAAAACAGATCTTCATAAGAAATTAGTGATT
>JAOUKW010000595.1 GCA_029882335.1 Candidatus Heimdallarchaeota archaeon
GAGGTCAATACTTTTTTCCAAGTCAGGAATTTGCCAATTTGAAAAATTAAGAGCAGAATAATCATTGAAAATGATGTTACACAACTCTTCCGTGTTTTTGGCTTTTTTCTCCTTCTTGATGAACTTAACTATATCTTTTTGCAAGGAATTTGATTCTAATGGCAATTCCGCTATTCGATCATAAAGAGGCTTATTAAATGCACTGAGAAGGTCTGTGCTTAACAGGTTGAAGTTTAATCTTGACCTTATTTTTTCTTCCGCTAAGATTAAGTTCGTGTCCGGTATTAAGTTCAAGTGGAAGATATAATTTCCAATATTTTCTTTCGTATGTCCGTTTTCTTTAAGAGCAATCAGGTAGTTTATGATATTCGATAACTCGATGTTTTCTGATTGGAGATAGAATAATATTTCGTCCTTCAAAACATTACTAAATTCTTCGGGAATTTCAGACAATAGTTTCTCTTTTAAGCGAACCTCAATACCTTCTAAGGATATTTCTTTAAAGGTTGCATTTCCATAAGAATCTTCTGCAGCTGTCCTGCTATTTGAAGGGATTAGGACTAATAATGGGTTCTCTTGTTTATTTCTTAGCTCAATTAGTTTGGTCGCAGAAATGTATTTATCAGAAATTCCAGCTTCTGAAATGATGTAACTCTCTATTTTCGGGTAATTAATTTTAATAATATCCCATAGATATTCTAGTTCATTACTTCCTAACCCCGTAATTTTCATACAGTGACCTGGCTTGGCACTTGATAACTCATCATCATGGAGTTCAAGAACCAAATCAATAATGTTCTGATAGTATGTGTTGATTGCCTTTACTGCTTCCATATTTCTTATGCGTTTAATTCATAGCGAGGTCTGATTCTTTGCAGAATGTAAGCATCACTAAGGTCATTGTAGAATCCGATTTGTCTCAATTTCAGCTTAAAAGCCTCCATGTTTTCTTTAAAAGCCAAGTGTGTATTCAAATCAGCATCTTTATACTTTTCTTCTGATAAACCATTAATTACTAATCCATACCTGTCTTTAATTTGTTTAGTAAGCTCTTCTATCGACAAGCTTCTGGTAATGAAATTTTTATCTTTTGTCTCAAGCACAAGTATTTGCACCAATGTCTCCAATAATCGAGTTCCTAAAACAAACCTTCTTGGATGTTTTTTACTTCTCCCTTGGGCCATAAAACCTCTTTCGTTGTTCTTTTGGGAAAGATTATCCAGTAACTGAACATGGAATCGGTATTGATAAGTCCCTCTTGCTTTTAAAATGAGTTCGATATACTTGTCAAAATAAGTGTCCTCATATTTCACCATGTCATTAATCAATAACTTATCCTCTTCATCCAATGCACTGTATAGGTTATCCCATTGAGTTTCAAAGTAGATTTCAAAATCCTTTGGCTTGCTTTTTAAAACTTTCAACGCCTTTGGCAGGTTGGCTGAATTACTTTTATCTAGTTTCAGTCTTCTAAGAGCTGCGTTTATTTGAAAAGTGGCTTTCACATAATCATAAATGTGATTTAATAAATTTTCAGTGTCCTCTGCAGCAAAACGAGACATCTTGCTCTCAAAATTATCTGTTGCATCTAAAACAATACTCCAATCATCTTTAATGTCAGTTGTTCCTGCTTCTACCATTTTTGGAAGAGCATATATCATTTTTTGAATGTAGAGCGATAAATGAAAAGATGTAATGGTCTTAAAATATTCAATAAGAACATTCCTTGGAATTAAACGCTTGTACACCAGTAGCCTTCTAACGTCATCACAAAATAATTCTGCTTGTGCTTTAAGTAGTGGCTCTATTTGATTCAATGTTGAATTACTTTCTAAAAAGCCCGGTTTTACATTTTTAATAATGTGCAATAGGCCTAAACTATCAACGT
>JAOUKW010000596.1 GCA_029882335.1 Candidatus Heimdallarchaeota archaeon
AATGAAATACACATCCGTATACTTGATTATTAGACTCTTGTAAAACAAGTTCTGCAACTCGTGGGTCAAGTTTAGCTTCTTCCCCCAATTTAATTGCCTTTTCACTGGGTATAATTTCAGACAATAAAATTGCAGCTTTCTGTTGCATGGTTATAACTTTTGATGTAATAACGACAACATCATTTTCTTGTAAAATAAACTGATTATGAACGAGACTGTCTTCAAACGAAGAAAATACATCATCACCCCAGTTAATAATACCTATAGATTGTAATGCAAAAGCTTGAAATGATTTAATCATTTATTTCAAATTAGGTTAAGCAATATTGTAAAAAAGGATGATTATTTGATATTAAATATTCACACAGTACAATTTAAATTAATGTTAATGCAGCAAGTACTGTTAATGGGTCTAATCTTGCTTCTTTATCTTTAATCAACTTCTTTGTTTCCTCAACTGTTTCATTTACTTTTTCTCCAACCTTTGTAGACACATCTTCAATTTTACTAATCGATTTTTTTAGGATATTTACTGTCGAATCCATTCCATCTTTAATATTGGATTTTAATTTATCATTTAACTTTTTATCCTTCTTAATAGATGATGAATCTTTATTGTTCATACTTAATATATGAGAGTTCTAGTTAATATATCTATCTCTATTATTTGAAAACTCAAATAATATAAGTTGTTTATTTTATTATTCTATTTCTTAACCGATGAATTTATGATTATTAGATAATGGGAGAACTTATTCAAATGTCTAGTAATAGCTCTAAAGATCCAAGTGTAACTTATGATGTAATAGTATGTGGTGGAGGACCAGCAGGTGTTTCGTGTGCATATACATTATCCAAACTCGGTAAATCAGTAATTCTATTGGATAAAAAAAAGAGAGATTTAATAGGGAATAAGACCTGTGGAGATGCATTAGATAAAGCTTCTCCTTTAATTTTACATGATGAGTTCGGTTTAGAACTACCAAATGGTGATGAAGTATCCGATAAAGTATCTAAAATGACTATCATTACTAAAAATAAGAATATCTCATTAGAAGCACCGGGTTATACAGTTGATCGATTAAAATATGGTCAAAGGTTGTTAAAAGAATGTGAGAATATTGGTGTAACTATTATTGATCAAGCCTCTGTAAGAGATGTTATAATTGAAAATAATCATGTTGTTGGAGTAAAATATTTTAAAGATAGAAAGGAACAACAAGTTCGTGCTAAATTAACTGCTGACTGTACCGGATTATTTGGTGCAGTTAGATCAAAGTTACCTCAAAATTTTTCATATGGTATGCATCAAACTATCCCAGATTATCATATAGCAGCCTCTGTTAGGGAAATTGTAACATTAACCAAAGATCATGTATATCCTGAAGAAATTGTTTTAGAATACGATCCAAATATTCCTCCTCCTGGTTATCTTTGGTTCTTTACTAAAGGAGAAAAAAGATTGAATATTGGAACCGGATGGCTAAAAAGTGAGCACAAGGAATTTGGTAGATCTATGAAGGTAATTTACAAAGAAGCGTTAAATAATTATTATAAAGAAGGTGAGGATTATGTCGTTGATGATTATGGAGGAGGACAAATTCCCATTCGACCTCCTTATGATTGTATGACTTTCAATGGAGGATTAATTATAGGTGATGCTGCATGCCAGGTTGACCCAACAACGGCAGAAGGACATGGTCCTGCATTAGTTAATGGATATTATGCAGGTAAAGTGATGAATCAGGCAATTGCAAACAAAGATCTTTCAAGAGAAGGGTTATGGAAATATAATATTGATGTAATGGCACATTATGGTAGAAGAAATGCAATCTCATATGTTACACTTCAGTTTTTGAGAGAAATTCAAGCAAATGGA
>JAOUKW010000198.1 GCA_029882335.1 Candidatus Heimdallarchaeota archaeon
CTAGAGATAAAGAAGTTGCATCAAGAAGTGGAATTAGCATTTCAGCAATTATAGTAAAGAAAGCAGATGAAATATTACGATACATACCATTGAATGAAGATCCAGCAATTATTCTAATAGATGAAGCTCAATTTTTTGATGATACTATTTTATATACGGTACAATATCTCAAATTTAAAGGATATAATGTGGTTGTAGCCGGTCTAGATAAAGATTTTAGAGGTCAACCATTTGGAGTAATGGCTCAATTAATGGCTCTTAGTGATGTTGCAATTAGAAAAATATATCCTGTTTGTGGTATTGATGGCTGTGTAGAAGATGGTAGCATGCCTCAGAGACTGAGGAATAAAGAACCGGATAGTGCATTAAATCCAACAGTAATTATTGAGGGAAGTAGAGATGAAATTGAATATTTACCTGTTTGTCGATTTCATCATCAAGTCCCTGATTTAATGGAATACTTACAAAATACATTATACTCAAAGTTAGAAAAATTTATGAGTTAAATTGAAATATTTTTAATTATCAAAGACTCAAAATTAAGTATCAAAAAGATAATGTTTCTAAATGGGTAGCATATAACTTAGTAGCATAAGTGTTTTCTAAGGATATAATTATTAAAATTGGTTTAATTACAAATACTGGAATTTTATTAATTTCATTAATTTTAATATATATTATATCTAAAAAGAGTAAGAACATCAAATTATTACAAATTATGTTAGGTTTTGATTTACTTATCATCTGGTCAATAGTATCAATTCTAGATATTATGATAGATCATAGTCATATTATTACTCACAATCAAATAGCAGCATTTATTTCTATTTTAATAGTAACTGCATCACTTGTAATTCTAAAATCAAGAGAAGACATGTTTAAAGATACACTTATCAACAAATATTTGTATTTCAGTATAATGTATGGAGGTGTATTCTTATCTGGTTTCTTAGCGGCTCAGATTGTATTCCCTAGTATATTAATAATTCAAATTCATGATATTAACTATAATCCTATAACTAAGTATAATTTAGTATTTGGATCTATTTTCATAATCTGGGGTATAATTGCCATGATATATTTTGTGCTAACTGAGATCAAGATCAGACCAAAATATCAGTATTTTGATGATTTACTTTCAAAAAGATTGTATATATCAGCTGGAACCTTATTGATTAGTTCTGTTATCATGTATTTTATTCAACCATTAATATTAATAAATTCAAATACTACAACTAATATATTCATTTACTATGTAATAAACAGAACCCTACTCTCTATATCAGTGATTATTATTTATTTATCCATTATTAAAAATCCTGAAAATGTATTCTATGTAAATCGAATAATACGTTATGCTTTTGATAACAACAAAATTTCTTTAAGTCTCGTGGGAATTAATACAACAGGTCCATATCCAATTCATATTCAGGGCTTTGATTTTGTTGAAAAAGACAAAAAAGATCAATATGTGCAAAACCTAGGTATTATTGCCATGACTACACTTGGTATGGGAACTTCTTATATTGAAGGTTCAGCCATTATACCAATCCCAAGTCAAGAACAATTAGTAGGAGTCTTGTTTTCTAGTTGGGTGGCAGATGTTTCTCAGGATGATAATAGATTAAAAAACAAGAATTATATCATACTTATTGTATTAGTACCTAAATCATTGGAAAATATATTAATTCGAAAAGATGAGATGGTTTCAGAATTTATTAAATTTTCAAGAAATGTAAACGATCTCAATGATATACAAATTCATGAATTAAGTGATTTTGTGCAAAATCAATTCATAAAATTAGCTATTCCACATTAAGCAGATTAGCTGCATACGCCACTAAATCTTTTTCTGTAACCAATTTAATTAACATATCACCAGCAAATACAGGAATTGCCTCAACACCAACTTTATTCATTAAGGTTCTAACTGCACTTACTCTGCAGGGTATCTTCTCGGTAAAAAATGATTCCTTTATTATTGAATCTACAGTTGTTGAATGTAATACAGATATATCAGAACCTTCTGAAATCAAAGTAGGAATTAACGAGCTAAGAATTCTCATAACTGTAATTACTCCTTCATATTTTCCTGTTTCCGAATGTTTTACCATAAGTTGTCTTTGACCAGATTGAAGTATCTTATCAGAAGCTTGCCAAATAGTGAATTCTTCAGTGATTACATTTGTATCTCCAATAATTCTTCCTATTCCTTCTCCTTCATTAATTATTTCATCTTTTAATCCAGCCCATAAAGGATCGAGTAATACGATATCTTTATCGGTGAACATGCCATCAATATGGTCATCAGAGAGTATGGGCACTGAATCTATACCGAAGTTATACATCATATTAATCACATCTCTCACTCTTTCATCTGAATTTGCAGTAGCAAAATCATGAGATAATGCACTGGTGATATTTTCCTGTAAAAAATCACTACTTCCTATATCATGCATGGATTGTATCACGTCTATTGCAGAAATTACCCCTTGTAATACATTATCGGTACTCAGAACTGGAAAATGTCTAATATTATATTTTATCATCTCGTTTATAACATATCCAATAGTCTCTGTATCTCGAATTATTATGGTGTTTTTCTTTGAATATATTCCTACTTGATTGTCTTGGATTGGCATAATTAATAATTCCTATATATGTTATCTGATTAAAAGCATATTTAGTTTCTCATCCATTTTTTCAATCAGAAGATAAATTATTCTAGCAATAGTTTGCATAACTCATATGATATTAATATTTTTTAGAAATTTGCCTTTTTCTTTATTCTGTACCACCACTTCAATATTCTCAAAGCACGTAAGGTGTTCCATCTACTTGGTTCTCCCACTGTTTCCATTTCAAACCAAACTTGACCATTATGTTTAATATCCAAATACCATTTACCCTGTACTTCCCGCTTAAATATCATATGCATTGCAGATTCAAATCTTTCGTCATATGGGTAATCAATTCTTTGAAAATAATCCAATGCAGCGAGAACATCATATAACCATCTTCGGGGATAGGCAAATTTGATGAAATTATGATCTGCAATTTCACCACTTCTATGTGATTTATACAATTCGTGATTTAATAAAAATTGATGGCCTTCTTCTTGTATCTCGATTATCATTGACTGATGATGAGGATTTACCTTTTGGTACTCATATAATCCTTCTAGAACAGATAATGTAGTATGAAACGAACTATGAGTTGCTCCTCTAAACAAATCACAGTTCCAACCCCCATCAGCCATTTGATTTTCAATCAGATATTCAAAGATTGCCTCCATTCGATTATCTTTTATCTTAAAGTAAGATAACAATCCTAGAACTAATCCAGTATAACAGGTATCACTCCTTCCTTCTTCATCGTAAGGAGTAATTCCACCATCTGGTCTAATACCTTTTTCAAGTAATAGGATTGTAGATTCTGCTAACTTTTTATCACGTGCAGATATACCAAATTCCTTTAACGATATCAGAGACCATAAAGTTGCCTTCCAAGGAGATTGATATTCAGTATTATCCCATGTACCTGTGTTATCTCTAAGATCTAAAAATTTCCTACCCCAACCATCTATATCAATAAGCATTTTATCTTTATGGACATCATCATCTTTTTCATCAAGTAATTGCTCTCTAACTTGCCACCGAATCACAGGATCACCTTCAAGTAACCATTCAACCACGTCAGGATTTAGATGATCTATAAATTTCTGTCTCTCCATATTATCCCGTAATTTTAGTCTGTTTAAGTGAAATTTGGATTCATAATACAAAAGGAATTTCTTATCTCTGTTATTCAAGTGATTGAAAAACAGAAAGATATTTGGATATTGTTTAATAAATTATTAACCAACTTAATAAAGTATTTTATTTATATTAAATTATGGTAAACAACGCTTCTGTCAATTACTGGGATTATCTACAAGTACCCAAATTACTAAATTTACAGAATGGACTAAATGACAATAATGTATCTGTTGATGAATTACATTTTATTATTGTACATCAAGTATTTGAACTTTGGTTTAAACAAGTTATTTCAGAAATTAAGTTTGTACGAGATAAATTGAATGTTGCTAGGGTAGAAGAGGAGAATATTCCCATTATTGTTCATCATTTACAAAGAGTTGTGAAGATATTAACTATTGCGTCCGATCATTTTGTATTAATGGAGACATTGACTCCTCAAGATTTCCTTAATTTCCGTTCGAAGTTGGGTACAGCCAGTGGTTTCCAATCATTTCAAATGAGACAAATAGAACTCTTGCTTGGATTAACCAAAGGGGAAAGAGAAAATTACAATCATGATAATCCAATAAAATTTCTCTATGAAACTTCAAAACATTCAATTGATGGATCTGAAATTGTTAATTTACTTGAGAAAACATCCACTGAGAAAAATTTACTTGAATGTGTACTTGATTGGATTTATAGAACTCCTATACAAGGATCAGGACCGAATTCAGATAATGATAATGACATAGTAGATGAATTTATTTCTGGTTATCTAGAAAGAATTAAAGAGATAAATGAGACCCAGATGAAAAAATTAATTGAAGATGGAGGAGATATCAATGTTAAAACAAAATTTGAGGAGAGCTACAATGAGATCTATGATTTTCTCAATGCAGTTGAATTTAATCAGTCTGATTCCAAGGATTTTAAGTTGAGAATGAAAAGAATACGTGCAGGAATATTATTTATTGAATCCTATCGTAATTTTCCCCTTGTAAGTTGGCCTAGAATTTTAATTGATTCAATTGTTGAGTTAGAAGAATGTTTTATCAAGTTTAGATTTAATCATGCAAGAATGGTGGAACGAATTATTGGAAGAAGAATAGGTACAGGAGGTTCATCAGGTGTTGATTATCTTGATGAAACAACAAAATATCGTATATTTAAAGATTTATGGAAAATTAGAACTATTTTATTACCAAGCCAAAATCTACCTCCACTAAAAAATGTTAATTATTTCCAATTTGTAAGTGAGGTAGATTGATTTTAATATTTCAAAGATTTTAATCTAGAGAATGCTTCTTGAATTGTCTCTTCATCAACATTAGCAAAGGAAATTCTTAGGTAGTTACTCCAATCCCTACCAAATCCAATGCCTGGAACAATATATACACCATAATCAGTTATTAATTTCATGGCCAGTTTTTCTGTATCCATTGAGGTGAGTTGATGTGGAAACAGATAATATGCTGCATTACTTGGAGTGGCTTCCAACCAGTGTATTTCTGCTAGTAAATCAACTGCAAGTTCATGATTTTTTTTCATTATATTTACAAAATCAGAAATTAAGTATTTATGTGATCTTAATAATTCAATCACCAATATCTGTGATATTGCTGGTGCACATATTCCAGTTGTATCCTGTACCTTAGTACTTATCGTAATAAAATCATTAGGTGCATGATAATATCCGACTCTCCAACCAGGAATACCAAATGTTTTTGAGAAACTACTAATAATGATTACCTGATCTTTTATCCTCTGGAGTGAAGACGCAGAAAAGTGTTTTATATTATTATAGGTAAAATATTCGTAAGTTTCATCAGAAATTAGCCATACATTGGTATCAATCAATAATTCTTCTAAATGTTGTAATTCTTGTCTACTAATTACATTACCAGAAGGATTTCCGGGATTGACAATAACAATTGCCTTAACTTTGGGTAAATGAAAAGCAATTTGGTCCAGGGGCAGCATAAATTCCTTACTCAATGGAATATTAATAGTATGAATATTTAACAGATTTGCAGCCATTTCATGATTAAAATAATATGGAGAAATTAATATTATTGAATCTCCTTCATCTACAATTGAAATCAAACAATTGATGAAAGCTTGATTTGCCCCAGGTGTAATCATAATTTGATTATAATCCGTATAAACACCATATTCTTGTTGATATTTATCCGCGACTAATTTTCTTAGCTCATATAACCCAGGATCTGGTGTGTATCGATGATACAATGGATCTTCAATATTGTGTATAATATTTTCTAATATTTGCTTTGGTGGTTGATAATATGGTGCTCCTTGACCTAAACTAATGCAATTAGAAGTTTTGGAAGCAATATTTCCTAATTTAACCAATGGGGGATCTTGAGTAGATATCACACGTTTAGAGTACATACTTAACAGTAAAATTGATTGTAATAAAAGATAAATACCAAGTTAAAAATATTTGATCATTATTTAGCAAATATACATCGAAGGTTTGCTAAAATCAAACTGTACATTATATTTCTCAGCATATTTAGTTGATGATTCTAGTCCTCTGGCTTTTCTCCTGTCAATTACCCATGAATCAACATTTTTCCAATCATAAATCTCTGCATAAAAATTTGCACAAGAAACAGCTTTTTCCATTGATGTCTCACTTACATCAACATATCTAACAGGTAATCGTGATTGACTCTCAAAATAATGAAATAATTTGACATCCTTTCTGTGCGACTGCCCATTATTTACTGCATTTATTCTGGCTAATTTAATTGCATCCAGAGCTAAGTATCCTGTATATCTATGATCGGGATGGTTATTATTTAAACCCCAAGTAATTACTACATCTGGTTTCTCCTGTACATATAAATCAGCAACTGTTAGTCTTTGCTCTCTTGTATTTTGAATATAGGTATCACCCAAATCTAAGAAAATCGCTTTTTCTGCACCTACAATATTTACAATTTCCTGACCATGACGTTTTCTTTCTTTTTTTACCTCTTCAATATCTAGATCTTTTAGGAGAGTAGTCATCTCACCACAAGTAGTCCATGACATAATCACTCGATCTCCTCGTTCTACATGATTGGATAATGTACCGATACTGCCTAATTCATCATCAGGATGAGCAAATATGGATAAAATTGTCTTTTTATCATCATTCATTTCATTCATAAATTCAATTCATATAAAATTTTATTATAAATTTACTATCATTACCATCTACTCATGAAATTATATTATAATATTTGAAAGTTTAATTAGAATTTATAATCAATTTCAATTCCTCTTTGTTTTAATTGTTCCAAATTAGGAAGCTTTCTATTTACAGTAATAAAAATGCTCATGGATATTAGATAAATTATTGCGGTAAAAACAAATGAAACTTCATATCCGAAACTATCAATTATTTTACCACTAATTGGAGAAAATATTACCCAACCAAACCATCGAATGTTAGATGCTACAGCGCTACCTGTTGCTCGAATTCTATTATCAATATAGCTTAGTACTCGAGAAGTAGCGATGGGTGCATTCATATTGGCAAAAGTGCCTCTTAATATATAGAAAATTGCTGCTATTTGAAGATCATTAGAGAATACAATTCCAACAAGAGAGATTACCGAAAGCATTGTGGTTATCATAAACACATTAAGATCCCCAAATCTCTTACTCAAAGGTGCAGATAATTGAGTTGCAAATCCCATAACAAAATTTAAGATTAGTACCAGCATTGATAATTGAAATGGAGTTGCACCTAATGATTTTAGATATGGAGTTAAAAATGGTAAAGTTGCACCTGCTCCA
>JAOUKW010000199.1 GCA_029882335.1 Candidatus Heimdallarchaeota archaeon
TGATGTAAATTGGTTACGAGCGAGTCATATCATATTTGCATTTTCTTGGTGGTCCTTATTATTCTTTCTAGCAATAATATTAGGTCCAGTAATTCATCAATTAAGTGAGGAAACTAAGGTCAATATCATTGGATATATTGTACCCAGAGTATTTCTAACAGTAAGTAATGTAGGATTTTTAACAATAAGTCTAGGTTGGTATTTATTTCTAAGTTACTATTTTACAAATTTAGAATACATATTCAAAGACCTCGATAATCTATTGTTGGCTATTTTCGCGATACTCACTACTTTACTTTATTTCTTTCATATCTTTTTGGAACAATCAGAAATACAAACTGCCATTAAAGTAAGAGAGGGAATTATTACACCTAAAGATGATGAATTCAAGCATTTATTAAAAGGTCTAAAAATAATTCCTCGATTCGGTTTTCTATTAGTTACCACAACTATTCTCGTGATGTTTTATCATAATTAACATGAATGTTCTTTATATTAATATAGTGAAAATATTAATTGTTTTATATCTCAACTTTTGATAAATGCAGTTCAACCTTTAATTCTTCACTTAATGACATGAGATAAGCTTCCATCCTAATTTTATGATCACTTATCATAGATATCTCATGATCTTTTTCTACATTTTTTGTATTATAAAAATTATATAATTTCTTTGCTTTAACTAATTGGCTTGTTGAAATAAGCAATGCTTCTGGAAATTTTATCAAAGTTAATACAAAAATAAGCATTATTATCGCATGCACATAAGACCAAATTTGATATGAAAGATCATAGTTATCCAAGACATATAAAACATAATCCGATATATTTCTTTGAATCAGTAATAGCACATGAATTGAAATCCATATCTTTTTTGTAAAATGTACAGATTTGAAATTTGAATGTGGTTTAATTTGCATTAAAATATAGATTCCAATAATATACTGAAGTGATTGAATAATTGTTAAATGAAAAATATTAAAAAATATTAAAATCAATACAACGGTAATGGGCGTTACTGATGGTTGAAGTATTTCTGGATAGCCAATACTTGGATTTTGTATACTAAATATTGTCCTCTCTAGAGAATTCAAAATAATAGTAAAAGTCCAATAGATTGAAAATATACAAATGATTTTTATTGGTTTTTTTAGGTCATTCCAGCCGTGGATATTAATGGCAAGAACTAAAAACAATAGATATCCAAGAAAAATAGGGACATAGAGAAAATACATTTCAGGTTGGAGTGTTTTGTATTGTTCAATTGCATTTTCTGATTTTATATTTATGATGAAATCCAGATATCCTTGTCCAACCCAAAAAATAAAACCTATACCATGGATAATTAGTGCAACTAATAGATAATCATAAGACCCAATCTCATAATAGTATTTTGTGAGTTGAATTATACCAAGAATACTTAGGATAATAGTAAAAATATACACTATGGGAAGGATACCAAATGGCCTCAATTCAAAAGGATCCCATAGTGGTTTTGTTTTAATTATCCAATAAAATAAAATCATAGATGTGATTGCTATATAACTGAAATATGCAATCTCAATAAATTTATTATTTAATTTTAACTTTCTCATTTACTTGCTATATTATATATAGTTTATTAATCTGTCTTATAATGAAAAGATAATTGGAAAATAATCTAATTCAAATCTTATTCAGAAAATTAAGCTAATATAAATATAGAAAACAATAGGTAAATGAATTGAGATTTAAAACAAAAGTGCTTTGGTTAAAATAATATGAATATAAATTACAATAAAAAATTACGGATAACCGACACTATATGCGAAGTTGATATTATACAAATCAATGATGAAAAAATTTTTATTAGAATCTATTATTTATATTCCATCATTAATTTTTATTGTTAATTTGACGATAAAGAAAAAACTCTGTACTTTATTTTTCTTCACTGGTCAAGGAAGATACACCAATATATCGAATTAGTTTAGATTTATTTATTCTATAATTCATTATTTTATAGAAAATATATTTAGGATAAATTATATAATTCAAACGATATTGATAGATTCAACTTTAGAAGGATCTACTACTCATATGATATTAATTACTTAACCAATTTTCAATACTCGAGTAACTTTTGAAAATCAAATGTTTCAAGGATGTTTACCATCGTTTTAATTACAGTCATTTGAAAATTAATTATGGAAGGATGATTTATGCTAACTAAAATTGGGTCTTGATCAATTGAGTTGGGGTATCCCAATATATTTACTGATTGACATGATTTGTTATCGATATTGATATCTACAAAAAATGTGGTGAATTTCATTTCACTAAATTGCTTGAATATATCAGATTTGGAGATTATATTCAATATTTTAGATGGCTTATGGAATAGATCACTAATTTGTAATTTTTTGATATCTCTAGTTTTCATGTGTTGTTCCATAATATCAACAAAATATGTATTACCTGAGCTGATAATTAGAATATTTTCTTTTGCTTTTAGGCAAATATCCTCTAAACCCAATTTTAACGATCTTTCTCCTTGAATTGTATAAACGTAAGAATTTATGATTTGTTCATTTGGAGTTTGCAAATTTGATACATACTCTTTTGCGTGTTGTATTTTTTCGACAAGATCTGCTTGTAATTTTGAAACTACAATATCAAAGTCTAATGCAGAATATTGGTTTGGTTTTCCAATTATCTCTACTTTACGGACTATTTTATGATTTTGCTCAAGTGATTTGAGATATGCATATATTTTTGTTTGTGGAACATCAGCGATTTCTGCTAAGGGAGACGCCTCTGAATTCTCAATAGATACCAAGGCAAGATATGTTTTTGCTTCACCCAATGTTAATCCCAATGAAATCAATACATCCAAGGTAGTTTGTTTATTCATATTTAATCACTTATTCTTCAGTATCTTTAACTGTAAAAAATGCAATAATCAAAAATATTAAAGTAATACCAATGATAATAATCAAATCGTAAAGTATCAATTCAACGCCCCAGCCTTTTAACATGATACCTTCAAAAATGCGGATTGCATATGTTAGTGGAATAATACTGGATAGAGGTTGTATTACTGCAGGTAAACTACTTACAGGCACCATTAAACCTGAAATTGCAAGACTGGGTAATGCTATTAAAGGTGCCATTTGAACTGCTTGTAATTCATTTTGTGCAAAGTTAGACATAAATACAGCAAATAATACGTTATTTAGAGCATAGATAATCATAATGAAGAGTAGTAAACCTAGAGATCCTTGAATCGGAACATGGAAAACAAAAATTGATATACTCAAAATTGAACCTGCCTCCAACATTGCAAAAATGGTCAAAGCAATAATATACCCAACTAATCTTTCCTTAGATGTAAGTGGCGTTGATAACAATCTGTATTGAGTCCCCTCAACTCTTTCTCTGATAAGAATTAGTAAAGAGATTAATAATACCAAGAAATTTAATACATATGCCATTACAGCCGGAATTGCAGTATCTAATCCGGAGTAATCTGCATTATTAAATGCATAGGTTACATCAATTTCAATGCCAACTGCACCCATTGAATCTTTGATTGCTTCTTGAATTGCCGCAAACACACTTGCTTCTGTTTGAGACTTTGTCCCATCAATATATACATAAAGTACTATAGATGAATTTAGATTTTGAGATGAATTGAATATCGCTTCTGAAAAAGTAATAGGAATTAAAATAGATGCTTTATAATCGCCTCTTTCTACACTATTGATTCCAGCCTGATATTCACCATCAGTTACATCCAATCGATCATCTGCATTTAATACTGTTACCAATTCGGATCCTTTATCAAGTGAGATTGGTCCCATACTGAACCCTTCATCAAGATTTTGAACAACAACAGGAACATTTTTTACTTCACCAGATAAAGCAACTCCAAAAATAAACATTACAACCATTGGCATTATCAGCAACATACCAAAAGTACGATGATCCCGAGTTATTTGTTTTAAAACTCTTTTTGAAACGTTTAGAATTCGTGCTATGGATGAATTTTTCAAATCAGTCAACAACATAAACCTCCTTTGACAGTTTTATAAAAATTTCTTCAATAGTTTTTGTTCCATATTTTTCTTTCAATTCATTGGGAGTCCCTTCTTCAATTAAAATTCCATTTCTAATTAATCCAATTCTATCGGCTTTTTCAGCCTCATCCATAACATGTGATGTCACAACAATCGTTGAACCTTGATTACGGAGAGTTCTAAAATAATCCCAGAAATATTCACGTAATATTGGATCTACACCTACTGTAGCTTCATCAAAAAAAATAATTTTTGGGTTATGAACTAAAGCGCAAGCAATAGATACTCTCCGCTTCATTCCCCCAGATAAATTTCGACAAAGAGTATTCTCTTTATCTTCTAATCGAAGTACTTTTAGTAATTCGTCTAGTTTTGATTTTATCATATCTTTTGACATACCATAATTCTTAGCAAAGAATTGTATATTCTCTTTTACAGTTAAATCAAGATAAATTGCATATTCTTGAGGTGCCATTCCAATTATACTACATACTTTGTTTCTATCTTTTGGTATTTCATAATTATTAACTAAAATTTTTCCTGAGGTTGGTTTAATTATTGAATTAATTAGATTTATTGCTGTTGACTTTCCAGACCCATTTGCTCCAATAAATGCATAAATTTCACCCTTTTTAATTTGTAAATTTAATCCATCCAGTGCCCTGACCTTTCCTTCCTTATATATCTTAACTAAATTTTGTGTTTCAATCATATATTCCTGAGTTGATATTATTTATCACCAAGCCATTATTGATTTTATTATTTAAATAATTTACTACTTCCAAATATAGTAGTAAATTTTTATAAAAAAATATTACTCATTTCGATATGGATACAAATCAATCATCTCAATACTTATTAGTTAATTTTAAAATTTCAAAGTATATTTCTTACTTCAAATCTATTTAACAAATAATGGGATATAATATAATAATTCTTAAATTAATTAAAATCAATTTTGGCAGATTATTGAGGTAAATTTTGGCATATGAATATTCCCTCCACAAATAATAATGACGCTATTTCCGGAGATTGAAGTTTTAATCTTTTGAAAAGATGCAACAGCAACACCTGCTGCACCTTCTATAACCTGTTTATGGTTATAAAATACATCAATTATCGATTGTTGAATTTCATCCTCAGTAACTAAAATAAATTCATCAATAAGGGTTTGACAGTAATTAAATGTAATGGCATCTTTTTCTATCCCTCCTGAACTTCCATCAGATAAAGTGTCTTTTACTTCCATTTCTATAATTTTTCCCTCTTTGATTGATTCAGACATCACAGGAGAATTCTCGGGTAAACATCCAAAAACCTTTAGTTTTGGATTTATTGATTTTAGATAGCCAGCAACACCAGAGATCAATCCACCTCCTCCTATTGTAACAAATAGATTATCTATTTTTTCAAGTTGTTCTTGTAGTTCAATACCAATTGTACCCTGGCCAGCAATTACTAAGTTATCATTATATGGAGACAAATAAATATAATTTTCCTGATTAGCAAATTTTTTGGCCATGAATTCAGATTCAACTGAATCGATACCATGAAATATCAATTCTGCATTTAATTTTTTTAATTTATCTACTTTACTTTCATTTGCACCTTTGGGTAGGTAAATTTTACAATTCCCACCTAATTTCTGTAATGAATATGCAACAGCCATTCCATGATTTCCAGTTGATGCAGTCACTATTTTTTTTCTTTCTTCATTACTTAAATTTGTAAGAAAACTCAATGCACCACGCAATTTAAAAGATCCTGTATGTTGTAAATTTTCTAATTTTAAGTAGGCAGAACCATTTTTAGAAGATAGGAAATCTGAATATTCCAATGGTGTTTTATGAATGTGCTGTGATATTCTTTTATATGCTGCAATTACCAAATTTGATATGTTTTCTGCAACTTCTTCCACATATATGATTCAATTCAATAGTATAATATTTCATCGGTAAAGTCAAGTAAATCAATTTCATTAATTTCATACAATTATAAAATTTATAAATGAGGTTAATCTATTAAATTCCCTCTGTTCAATAAGTTTAAGGGATCAAATTCTAATTTCATGTTTTTTATTTCATCTAATCCTTCTTGTCCATACATGTAAAACAAAGCAGGTTTACCATCAAACCTTTTCTTTCCCAGACCATGTTCTGCAGCTATTGATCCTTCCCAGAGTACAACTTGTTTCATAAGGTCAAATAATTTATTTTTAGCAAATATATACTCTTCATCATTTCGAGGAAGTAAATTTAAATGAACATGACTATCGCCTGCATGTGCCCAAAAAGCATAACCAAAACTATCACCTAAAGGTACTCTAGCGTTTTGATATTTTTCAAATTCTTCTCCAATTTCAAAAACTCGGTGAAAAATATCCTTGAAGTTCCTAGGTGGAACAGAATAATCAGTACCTAATTTTGATTGACTATGTTTTCTAACGATTGAATTTACTGTTTCAGGAACTGCATGTCTAATTTCCTTATGGTTTTCTATTTCTTTTGCCGATAACGCGACTGATGTCTCTTGGATTCCTAATTTTTCAAATACATTAATCCAAAAGTCTATAGCTTTGTCAAAATCGTCCTCATTAGATGTATCTTGTTCTAATATTACAATAGATTTCACACTATCTTGAATTTGCTTTCTACTTCGAATTATCTTTACTGCATTTTCGTCTAAATATTCCACAGAAAGTGGAATTGGCCATAAATTTAAATCCCTTTGTTCACGACATAATTCGATAAGATTAAATGATTGCTCAACGCTATCACAATATACCATAATATTAGATATTTGTTCAGGTTGCCTTATTAAATTCAGTGTTACCTGAGTGATTACACCAAATAAACCATCTGTACCAATAAATAGATCAATTGGATGACTAGTATCATGGATTATTGGACCGGCTACATTTTTTCTAACATTGCTAACTTTATATTTTGGTCTTGATATTTTTTTGATCGTATTGTTGTATTTAAGGTGAATATAATTCTTATCTATGACTGATGTGTCATCCCTTGATAAAATCAGGATTTCTCCTGTTGGTGTGACTACACGCAAAGAATGAACCCAATCCCTTGTTGAACCATATTTGAAACTTCTAGCACCAGAGGCATTTGTAGTTACATTACCTCCAATAAATGCAGATCTTTCAGTAGGATCAGGTGGATAAAACCAACCTGAGTCCTTCACAAAATTTTGAATTGATTTTATAGTCATTGATACAGGGACTGTAAGTAGAGCCTTATTATGATTAATTTCTTCTAAATGGACTTGGTAAGTTTTCTTTACTTCTACATCCTGCCATCTTATAGAATTTCCCTCATCTTCCTCAAGTGTTACCATATTATCAGTGGCAATTATCCATCCGCCTAATGGAGCTCTACCTCCGGATAGACCAGTACCACCTCCAGAAATAGTGACAGGAATTTCGATAGAATTGGCTTCTTTAATTATTATTGATA
>JAOUKW010000597.1 GCA_029882335.1 Candidatus Heimdallarchaeota archaeon
AAGAAATTATTGTATGAAAAATGGAATTTATTTAATATTATTGGATAATAACCAAGTACTCAATGAGATAAATAGAGATTTATCCTATTCAATTTCTTCTTTTCTAAAAATAAATACACATTTTACTTCATTAAAAACACAAAAAATTCAAATTTTGAATGGACTGGACGGGATTTGAACCCGTGGCCTCTTCGGTTCTTGATACAATGCAAGCGAAGCGATCTACCAACTGAGCTACCAGCCCTTTATAGAGAATATCTAATTTTTAGTTAAGTTTCAATTACTTATAGATAAATCGATAGATAACAGATCGTTAATTCATCAAATCAATAAAATTATTCAATAATTCCATTATAATGATATTATTTTAAATAAAACTAGGGTTATATTTGAAATTTCATGGGATTATATTTATACTCTAATAATATGTATAAATAATAAAAGGGATAAATGATGATACCTGAAGAAGATAACGTCTTGCAAAATTTAATGAATACTATTCTATTGGTTGCAATGGAAGATGGTACTATTACTTCAGAAGAGTTAGCTATTTTAAAGCAAGTAAAAGTTGATATTCAATCAATTAGGACCGCATTAGAAAAGGTTGAACAAAATAATAATTTAGAATTTGGTGAGACTTTCATTAAAAACTTTCAAAAAAATCTATTGCAAAATGCTTATGACATTTCTCAATCTGATCATATCATTACTCCTGATGAGAGAAATTTGATAAATTCTCTTATTAAATCACTTATACCATAGTTTTCAAATATACTTTCAGTTGATCAATTAACTCAACTTCGATTGGATTAATTCCTTGATGTTTTGCAATGACCAAAGAAATATAATCAACGATCATGGTTAATTGTAATAGGTTAATATAATATGAATCGGAATTACAATAAACTTCAATGTATTGAATATTTTTTTCGATTAATTTTTGTTTTAGAAACTTAAAATGAAATTTAATCCTATCAAGATCTGTCCTCTGCTCTATAAAAATAAAATATATTTTTCCCTCAAATGTAGACTTAAGTCCTACTAACCCGTTATGATGATATTCAGGTAAAACAAAATTAAAACTATGTAATTTAGCATTTTCATTTAATTGACATCGTAATCTTTCACCAACGCAAGCATAATCTGAATTAGTGATTATAATTGGTAAGTTATTTGAAAAATTAGAGAATTTTATTTCTTTAATATTATCAGGTATCGTTAATTTCTTTATTTCCACATGATCTATTTGCATTTTATCTTTGAAACTATTATGTAATATTTTTAATAAAACAGAAAATATATTTGGAAATGCCATTCTTGGTTGTAAACCTGATTCAAGTATATAATATACACATGTGTGTGATTTGGCAAGTTCTAACAATTTCCCACCTGATGTTACAATAATTGGTTTTACTTGATTAGACAATAATTGATTGAATAATGAAATAGTTTCCTCTGTATTACCAGAGTATGATACTAATATATACGAAGAATCAGGGAGTATCCTAATAAATTTATAATCCCGTACCACCGTTATTCTTTTAGACAGCTGTAAGGATTCAAAAATTGATTTTACATATGTCCCACTAATTCCTGAACCACCCATACCTCCAATCACAATATTATCATGTAATTTTACTTCAACGTTATTCGTATTGATGAATGTATTCGAAAAAACTTCCATAAAACGACTATTTAATTGAAATAAGTCCTCATATAATGAACTAAATTCACTATCCACTACTAAAATTTCATAGTAAACATTATTATATCTTTAGATACAAAATGATGAAATTCAATTAAGATTGATTGAAAATTATTTTATCATTTTTTTTCTTTTTTTTTTTTTATAGTTGCTCGCGC
>JAOUKW010000598.1 GCA_029882335.1 Candidatus Heimdallarchaeota archaeon
TTCAGCATTAACTTTATCATTTTGAATATCCATCTAATTTTAATATCTCTAATACTATAAAAATTTGTGTTTTCGCTTGATAAAACATTTTAATTTAATTGTAGTCTATTAATTACAGTAATCAGTAAAGTTATTAGGTTGGACGATCTTTAAATATGAATTCATATAATTTAACAAATTTTCATATCTCGATTCGGATTTTTGATAGTAATATTCTTATTATCAAATTTATTAAGTATGTCTTGAGCTATTTTTACCAACTCAGATGGAAATAGTCTTTTGAATATCTTTTTCTCATACTCCTCTCTTTTCCTTTTTGCAATCCTTTCTAATTCCTTATCTTCATCGGTTAATGGTTCAAAATCAGGTTCTAAATCTTCCTCCTCTTTTTTCAAGATTTCTACATGTTCATTCATTGTGAGACATACTATATATTTTTACATTATATTTTATAGTTTCTAAAATTGTTCATTTCTGTAAGGCGTGAGATTGCATTAAAATGTATAGACAAAGCGATTTATAATTATTTACTGAAAAAACGAGAGGAAAAAAAAACTTAAATCTCTTAGCTGAAAGATATTAATCTTCAACTAATCTGTTTGTAAAAACTCAGACCAAGAATCAAGTTTCACTTCCATCTTCTTACTTTGGGGTATTTTAGATAATTCCTTCTCTATACAACCAAAATCAAGTAATTCCCATTTTGAATTTTCGTGTAGATAAAGATGAATTTCGTTAAGAAGTGATCTCTTTTCTTTATAATCAGAATGATTTTTTGATGGTATATTAATTATCAAGCTATGTGATTGATTATCTGTTGGATCATCATTTGTAGGTAATGGGTCATGATTTACATCAATTCTTCTATCATTGTAATTACCTAGAAACTCTCTTATTTTACCAACATTAAAACTTACAACTCCAAATTCAGAAGCATTTCCATTTCGAGTTTGTGTTTCAATTGGTTTTGTATATTTATCCCATTCAGTCGACATCCCATCACCTTATTCATTAGTAATTAGTTTTTCAGGGATGCCTTTTTGTAACTCTGTTTTGGAAGGTGCAGGGTGAAAAAATAATAAACTATATCGAATTGCACGATAAATACGATCATTATCGGGAATTGTTTCTTCAGGATAAATTAATATCACCCAAAGCTACTGACTATTTCTTGCCACCCATTTCTAATTTGAGTTTTTGATGTTAATTGACAAATACCTAGTAATAGGATTGAAACATTCTCGACTTTATAATAAAATCCTGTATAACATTATGGATAAATAAATTTTATACTGTAATTAAACAATTAATTGAGCGTTAATTAAGCATTTTATAACACAATAATTCGACAAATTAGATAATTTTATAATTCAACATATTTTAGTTAAGTTAGTGAAACTCAGAAGTAGATATTTTATCATAATATTGTTAATCACTGCTCCAGTGACACAATATTTAACAAATGCTGAAGAAACTTCAACAATAAACCTATCCGTCGCTGCTGTAACTGCGGATACATTTATTACAAAATGGAATACAAGTATTGTTGATTTAAATAATCCAACACCAGATAATCAAATTACACTTCCAATAGATACTAATAATGGATTGTATGATTTTACTGTTGACTGGGGTGACGGATCTGCACTAGAATCTATTACTTCGTCTAGTCTTGCACAATCAACACACACTTTTTCAGCTCCTGGAGTATATGAAGTCAGAATAAATGGTTTTTTTGATGGAATATCAACAAATGGTAATCCAAACAAATTAAAACTAATCGAACTTTCTCAATGGGGTAATATTAGCTTAGGTAATTCACAAATCTTTTTCAGTGGAGCAGAGAATATGGTGTTAACGGC
>JAOUKW010000200.1 GCA_029882335.1 Candidatus Heimdallarchaeota archaeon
GTCTTTTTCTTTTGTAATTGGAATTGATGTTAAAGGTCCCATTGACGGTATGTTTTGTACCTCTTCATAAGCCATTTTTTCCCATGGTTGATTGTTACCATTGACAAGATCATGGATTTGATCGTCGTATTCCATATATTCTGGAATATTTGGTTTTACCCATTTACTTCCTTTAGCAATTTTTTCTTGTAATTTGGTCATTGCAAATATTAGTGCTTCAGGTCTAACCGGGCATCCTGGTATATAGACATCAATAGGAATGATTTCATCAGCACCTCCAATTATTGCATAACTCTGATAGTATTTACCACCTGAAGTTGCACATTCTCCCATGGATACTGCCCATTTTGGTTCTGGTATTTGTTCCCATAGCATTCGCAATCTAGGTGCAAGTTTATGGGATACCGGTCCATTTATTACTAATGCATCTGATTGTCTCGGGGATGGTCTATAAATCATACCGAATCTCTCTGTATCAAATCTAGCCGTACCTGCAGCCATCATTTCTAATGCACAACACATAATACCAAATGTTAATGGCCATAATGAGCTTCTACGAGCCCAATTTACTCTTCCTTCTATAAAATTCTTAATTGATTGAAAACTCATGGGAAGACCTACTTGTATTTGGTATCTCACGTGATAACTTAAAATCAACGGTTGGCTCAAAAGATATTTCTTGTTATTTTCTTGCAAATCTAGCAATATTTTGCCTATAGTTTACAATTATAAGGAATTTCATTCTGAATAAACAAAGTTAGGTTCTCTAATGTTAGTGCTTCATAGGTGGTAGGTAGTTCTACTACAATATCTCTAACAATCTTCGCGTAGATGGCTCCTTTTTGGACAAAATAATCTAATAATTCATCCACATTTGATCTAGATCCTCCATATTTTTCTATTCCTAATTGTGTTGATACTTTGTGTAAGTTATGTTCAGTTGGATATTTCTTCATTGTTACAAGATTATCATGAAATTTGGTTAGACGAATATCCATAATTTCACTTGTTGGATATCCTGAATACAATATTGCCTCATCAAATAGTATATGTATTAACCAAATAATGACATTATCTCTCATTCCTTGTGGGTATGGTTGTTTAATTAGTGCCAGCACCGGGCTAACTACATTAAGACATAATTTTCTCATTAATTCAAGAGACAAGTCTTCTATAAAGTTAATATCTAAAGTTTGATGGAACATCTGTATTACTGGTTCAATCATTGATCTTGTTGCAATACTTCTTGGTGGTATTCCAATTCTTGTTTCTGCAGTGCGGTGATAATATACTTCTTCATTATTGATTAATGCAGCACTCCACCAAATTGTTCCCTGAAATACTGGATTATTTGGAAAATGCTTGAGTAAAATCTCACCAGACCGTAATCCATTTTGAAGAGATATTAATATTGTATTCGAAGTGATAATTGATGATAATTGAATGATGATTTCTTCTGTATGTTGTTCTTGAACTGTTATAATAACAATTTGAGGTTCATATTTAGTTTCAATGAGATGATCCGTGGATACTATCTGTACTTCAATGGTTTCATTTAATTGTCCTTGAACTTTGAGAGAAACAGTACCGAATGGGGGTGATCTACGTAGAATCCATGGATTGTATCCTTGTTTTTGAAGCATAACACCAATTACTGAACCAATACTTCCTCCACCTGCAATTAGGATTTTGGCTTGATTTTGAACGGTCATATACTAATAAAAGATTTAGAAAACAAAGGTTTTTTGTATTTGATTAGTCTAAATAATAAATGTGGCAGAATCTTTTATCAAGGTGATAGATGTCCAAGTTCTTACATTAGGAACGAGAGATGGAACTCCCGATCCAAACTCACGACCAATAATTCGGTTTGAACTGGAGGATGGTAGGGAATTTATTATGGTAAGTATTCCCACTGATATCGCTTTGAATTTAAGCATGATTATCAATGATATTGAATCTAATGATTCAAGACTCTATATTCATCAATTAATAGGTGAGTTGGCTTTGGTGGAGAAAGTAGAAATAGATTTGATGATACCACAATCTGATGTATATCAAGCAACGATTTATCTCAAACCAGAGGGTTTTGAAAAGACACTACAATTTCAAATGGTTCCCTCTAATGCAACTTTAATTGCACTTTCCAATTCTGCCCCTATTTATGTAGCCGAAACTTTGGTTAAACAAGCTGAAGAAGCACTGGGCAGATCTGGAAATCGATAATTCCTTCAAACTAATTCTATGATTGTGGTGAAATTTTATTTATTATTTTTCTAGCCTCTGCAATTAATCCATCACATGAAATACTTGTCCAACCAATACCTGCAAGGGTAATTTGGTTATACTTTGTTTCTATATGCTCTTTCCAATTGATGTAGATACTATGATTCATCTGAAATTGAGATATACCGTCAGGATTATGACTAACTATAGATGTATAAATTGGTTCTTCTTGCAGATTGAGTAACTTATTTAAGTCCTGTATTACCTGTTGAATAATTTCTTCTGGATTAAGTTTTATTTTTTCAGGATGACGTTTTCCTCCAACAAATACTCTAAGTAGTTCTACATTATTTTTAGAGTGGTGTGGAAATAATCTGGAAGTAAATAAAGTACCCAATATTCCAACTTCCTCTGAGGATGGAGATAAAAATCCATATCCATTCAATGGTTTTGGAAAGGCTGTGGGATTATATCCAAGTGTAACAATTGAAATGACTGATTGATTATTAAGAGGTAAAATCGGTTCATCGAAGAATTTAATCCTATTGGATGCAGATACACCTGTAGCCACAATCAATTTATCACAGGAATATTGTTCAGCATTAGAATTAATTTGAATCGTGTCACTATTTGAATTTATCTCTGTTATAGTTGTATTATATTTTATATTTACTTTGGTACTTAGGTCATCAATAATACCTTGCATACCTTTTTCTGTTGTGTATAGGTGAGGTTGCTTTGTTTTATCTTTCTTTTTACCTGAATTTTTAGATATTTTATTTTGTTTAAGAAATCCACGAATTACAGACCCTCCGAATAACTCTGCTTGTTTTAGCATGGGGAAACTGTATTTGACATTGATTTCAGATATATTACCACCAAAAATTCCTGTGACAAATGCATCTAAAATAGGTACTAATCCTTTTCCAAATCTTCTCGAAATAAATTCCTTCACTGTTTCTTCCTCAGTAGTAGGTTTGATGAAGGGTTCTTTTAATAATCGTAATTTACCGAAAAATGGAATTAATGGGGTAAATATTGCAGATATTGGACCTGATGGAACAGTTACTAATTTTCCATTTTTAACTAGATATCTTTTTGCTGCCTCATCTGATGCAGCTATTTTTTCTTTATCGATCAAAGAAAAGAGGTAGTGTGTATTTTCTGATTTTCCTCTTAATCCTTCTGGACCCCATTCTGTTAGGAACCCATTATCTATAGTTGTTTTTATCAACCCTCCTGGTCTGTCTTTTTGTTCTAGTACTAATATTTCATTATTACTTATACCTGAACGAATTAATCCATTGGCAATTGTTAATCCTGAAATTCCTGCTCCTATGATTATAATTTTCTTCTTTTCCATTATATCACCTATAATGATTTGGAGAATAAATGAGTAGATCCTTGTAAATACCCATCAAATTTGGATGCTACAATACGTGCAAATATTCTTCCTTTTTGTGTAAGCTCCCAAGTGTGATTTTCTTTATAAGCGAATTCTAATTTTTGAAATTCATCCATTACTCGATCAATTTCCTGAGTGAATGTGTCTTTGTTTTCAGAATAATCTGCATATTTATTCATATTTATTTCACCTAGACATAAGATATCCATGATTAATTCCTTTCTATATCTATCTTCTGTACTCATTCTATGACCTTTAACTGTTGCACTTCCGTATTTATCCACTAATTGTTCATATTCATTCATATCTTTTGAATTTTGAGCATAGCTTGATTGAAATTCTGATATTGCAGAATATCCAAAGGCAATTAGGTCTGTTCCTGCTTTGGTTGTATAACCCATAAAATTTCTTCGTAAAGATTTATCTTTGTAACTTTTCCATAACTCATCATCCTTTAATGAGAAATGATCGAATCCTACCTGTTGATAATTATGTTCTAGAAATAATTCCCTACCTTTAAGGAAGATATCAAATTTCTCTGACTTTTGTGGAATTACATCAAGAGGGATGTGTTTATGGTGGGGGAATATAGTCGGGAAATGTGCAAAAGAATACAAAGCCACTCTTTCAGGCTTAAGTTCAAAGATTTTGTCCATTGTATCAATAAATCCATTCATCGTTTGATAAGCCAATCCATAAATCAAATCAACATTGATACTCTCAAAATTTATACTTCTTGCATAATCTATTAATTCTTTTGTTTCCTCAAATGTTTGAAACCGGTTGAGGTTGGTTTGTACTGTCTGATCGAAATCTTGAACTCCCATTGACAATCGGTTGAAATTAAAATCCCTTAGTACATCTAAATGATTAGAAGAAGTTACTGATGGATGAACTTCTATTGACATTTCTGCATCTTTGGAGATGTGAAAATTATCGGAAATCGTTGTCAATATTGTCTGTAATTCTTCTGGTTTTAGATGTGTGGGTGTACCTCCTCCTAGATGTAATTGGATCACATCACCTTGGTGTTCCATTTGTTGTGCAGTAGCAATGATTTCCCTTGAGAGATAATCTAAATAATTATCAACACGTTCCTGCTTCTTGGTAATTAATACATTACATGCACAGAATAAACATCGTCGAATACAAAAAGGAATATGCAAATACAGACTTAGAGATTGATTTGGTTTGAATTTCTGGACTTGAGATAAATGATCTTCAGGTGTGTAATTATCCGCATCCCAGTTGGGTACAGTCGGATAGCTGGTATATCTTGGTACTCTAATATCGTATTTCTCAATTTCTTCACTGGTGATTGATACTTCACTCATTTACTTTCCTCCTTCTTTCTCTCACTGTACTAACCATCATCTCGACATTATTAACCAAGGAATCTTTGTCTATCCCTATTCCTAGGTTGAATATATAATTGGATGGTCTTAATGGTAATATTTCATCCAATAATGTATTTACTGTTTTACGAACAATATTTGGGGATGTTAATAGATATGAAGGATCATAATTCCCTTGAATTGATTTGGTTTGGAGGATTTGATTTGCTGTAGAGAGGCTCATGGTTGTATCTATACTTATTGCATCAGATCCACAATGAATTGCCGAAGAAATCAGATGATTTGAGCCACGAGCATAGAATATTTTTTTAACTTCAGGGAAATTCGCGAATATTTCTTGATTATATGGCAAGCACCATTGATTAAATTGATCACTAGATAAAAATCCAGCCCAACTATCAAACAACTGTATGATGTCTACTCCATTTGTTACTTGAGCTTGTAGTTGATCTGTAATTACGTTTGTCAAGAGTTTCATTAGTTTGTGAAATGCATCTGGGTGGTTGTATGCAAATGCTTTGGTTATTACTGCATTTTTTGTAGATTTACCTTCTATCAAATAACTAGCCAGCGTAAAAGGTGCACCAGCAAACCCAATCAAAGCCTTATCCTTGAGTTCTTTTCTGGTTAATTTTATTGATTCTGCGAGATAAGGAAAATCTTCCTTTGCATTGGTTTGTTTTAAATTTTCGATGTCTGCTATAGATCTAACTGGATTATCAATAACAGGACCAATGTTTGGTTTAATTTGCAATCCACGATTCATTGCATAGATTGGTATGAGAATATCTGAAAAAATAATTGCTGCATCAAGATCAAAACGATCAATTGGTTGTAAGGTGATTTCGGTGGCAATTTCAGGTGTTTGACAACGAATTTCGAAGGAATGTTTGGCCTGTATTTCTCGGTATTCTGGTAAATATCTACCTGCTTGTCGCATAAACCATATAGGGATGGTTTCGTATTCCTTTCCTTCAAGAACACCTAAAATCAACTCTCTACTTGTAACCATAACATCACAACACTGAACTTATTTTATCCAATGTCTCTCCTATTATTTCTGGAGTATGAGCAGTGGATAAAAAGGCTACCTCAAATGCACTGGGTGGGAGATAAACTTGTTTGGTAAGTAATTTCTGATGTATGTTACTATAGGTGCTAACTGCTTCTGCAGATATCTCTGTTGGGGTAATTGGAGTGACATGATTTTGGTGTATCATCCAAATTATTGATCCAATTCTTCTGATGGTAAATGGTTGATTGTGTTGTTGATATTTTTCAATTATACTCTTCTCGAATTCAGCACCAAGTTTCTCTAATTGTTGATAAATATTATCACGATCGATTATGTTCAGTGTGGTTAATCCTGCAGTCATAGCCAGTGGGTTGCCACTTAGAGTACCTGCCTGATAGATTGAGCCCAATGGTGCAATTTCACTCATATATTGTATTTTTCCTCCATAAGCACCTACAGGAAGACCACCTCCTATTACCTTACCTAGAGTGACGATATCTGGGTCGATATTATAATATTCTGCTGCTCCTCCATTTCCCAGCCTAAATCCTGTTATTACTTCATCAAGAATGAGTAAAGAATTATTTTTCTTTGTAATATCTCTCAGAAATTTCATGTATTGTTTGGATTGTACCAATAAACCGTTGTTTGCAGGTACCCCTTCAATAATAACCGCAGCTATTTGATTTTCAAATTTTTCAAAGACCTCTGTAACAACTTGCTCGTTACCCAATGGAAGTACAATGGTATTTTTTGAAACATCATTCAATACTCCCTTACTTGATGATAAACCAAATGTAGCCAGGCCACTTCCTGCTTTCACCAACATTGCATCTGTATGTCCATGGTAGCATCCCTCAAATTTAATAATTAATGGACGTTCAGTAATCCCTCTAGCCAAACGAATTGCAGACATCACTGCTTCAGTACCACTATTGACAAACCGAATCCAATCAACTGATGGATGTTTTTCAACAATTTTTTCTGCCAATTCAACCTCAACAGGTGATGATGTACCAAATGATGTTCCACTTTGTGTAGCTTTGATAATTGCTGCAACAACTTCATCATGAGCATGCCCTAGTATTAATGGACCGAATGACATACACATATCTAATATCTTTGTATTACTGATGTCATACAAATACGCTCCTTTTGCTTTAGCGATCATTAAGGGATCACCACCAACTGCCTTTAATGCTCGAACAGGTGAACTGACCCCACCGGGCATAATTTTTCTTGCTCTATCTACATAATTCATGTTAACCAATCCTGTGATACGATATCTTTGGCATGATATGTGATTACGAGATCACTACCTGCTCTAAACATGGAGTATAAGTTCTCCATGACGATTTGTTCTTCATTGAATAACCCTTGTCTAGCCCCAAACTTGACCATTGAATACTCACCTGATACATTATATGTATATAAGGGAAGAGAAGTAATATTTCTTGCTCTTGTAATCATA
>JAOUKW010000005.1 GCA_029882335.1 Candidatus Heimdallarchaeota archaeon
ATTAATAGAGGGAAGACCAAATAAGATTAAATTTCATCTATAAATTTTTGAATTTAGAAAATTTGCAAAATATTTAATTTGTATTTAATCAGAAATTTGAGTAATATCTTCTCGAGCTTTTATAAAGTATTCCTCTAATTTTGGCTTTATTCCACTTAAATCTAATGAATAACCATCCCAATCTAATAATTCTTGATAATTAGTCTCAATAAAATTTAATGAATCTTGTAAAGCCTTTCTAATGATTGGCATATCTCTATCAATGAGTAATGCACCAATACAAACTGCTGATTTTTCAATCATTACCTGTGTTTGTCCTAGGTCAATCATCCTTAATGGTTGATCCTCACTGAGTACTTCTGAAAAAACTGCCATAATTGCACTCAAAGCACCTGAAAATAAATCATCATCCTCCATGACTGATTCTGCCCAACTATCCATCCCAATTTCACCACCTACAACTAATCTCCCATCTAAGGCTATTATCATAACGACTGGAGAAGGGAGTGGTAACATTGAGGAAATCTGCTGTGCGGTATCCTTTAAAATGTCGGACTCCATTGCTTCACTGATGTTTGTTTCTACAAGGGATGTCAAAATTTCAAGGATTGAATGTACCATCTGTGAATATTTATTTTCTTCATCCTGGCTAAAGATATTTGTAATCATAGACTTTGATTCTTCAAATTTAGGATATAAATCCTTTTTCCGCAGATTTTTATGTGAATGTTTAATACTTGCTACAATTCTCTTTAATGACTCCCATGCTGAAAATTTTGCTTGGGAAATGTCTTCATATATTTTATGAGTTATTCCAGATCCTGCAAGAAGACTTCCCAGTTTCATCTCCTCTATAGCGGCTAAATGAGAATAATAACTTGCTAGTGCTGTTTGAGTATTTCCTCTGGCTATTGATGAAGCAGTCAAAAATTCCCTTATAGCAAAGTCCAATTCATATTTTTTAACATAATTTTTTGCTAAAAATACTCTCGCCTCTGCAACATGCATTGATGGTAGAACCTCTTCTTCAGAAATCATTACTGCCATTTCATAGAAATCCTCTGCTATCTGTGCCTCTCCTAATTTTGAGTAAGCATAACCATTCAAACAATAGTATTCCTCTCTATCTTCTTGTGATACTACCTCTAAAGAACCATCATCAATAGCAGATATGACTTCTATAATTCGAATATAATCACCCATCTCCTTCATTCGTATTATTCGTGCATTTCTAATTCGACATGTAATTTCAAGTGATAACCGGGATGATTTATTTGCCCATTTAGCAATTTCGCCGAATAAAAATGTCGAATAATCAAATTCGAGATTGTTTAAATATTTATTTGCGATTGAGAATGCACCATCAAGCATGATATCTACATCCATAGTATCTTCAAGTACTGTGAACATTTTTGAAATTAATTTAAAGATTTCAACTGGTTTAACTGAAACATCTTGTGACGAAATATAATAACTAAATCTTTCTAGATTATCAACAGTTGGATTGTTTAAAAGAAATTCGGGATCAATAGAAACCTCAACAGTATCTTCAAGGGATTCTTCAAATACCTCGCTTAAAAATTTCTTCCCTGTATAAATACCTCCTCTATCTACAACTTTTGATATCTTTGATAGTAAAATCTCATCAAACACCCCTGCCTTAAGGATAAATAAATATAATCGAATTATACCTATATGAGATTTTTGCCCGGTATACACTTGATATCCATTATCAAGTTTGTGAACTGAATTTGCAAGATAATTTGTTGAAGTTATATGTTTAAATAACCTCATTTGAATTGCTTTGAATTCCCCTTCATTTAATTGATACAATGGATCATAAGAATTTTCAAAAATAGGATTACCAGATTTGAGAGTTCCTATTATAACCAATGCATGTCTATTTATTGTTTCCAACCAAAGTCCCTACTCCAATTTACAGGAATGCATATATAACTCCACTTTTTCATTCAAATTATGTTTTCATTTTTTGTGAAAAAATAAGTCACTACATAAATTATTATTATTTTCAAATAAATTCAATAAATTATGCGTGTTCACTTATCACTCATCTTAGTTTTTCCTTTTATACTATTGTTATTACCACATCATGTTCATGCGGTACCAACAATAGATGGAAACATTCAACAGGATGAATGGAAACAGGGTCTTTTAAAACGAATTGAATTAGATAATGGAGAGATATTAAACCTAACAATAATTTATACTAGCGAAGATATTTTATTTTTAGCAACCCTGTTGCATAATAAACCGGGAGATGAGATTATCTTAGATCCTACTATTAATCACGATTATTTTGGAATAGAATTTGATAATAATCATGATGAAGCTATAATGGGCACATCATCATCACCAGATGATACTCTTATTGTCAATTATGACAAAGCAGGTGCATCAGACATGTTTATGCATGGGTTTAAAGCATATAATGATGTTGAATATAATGGCAATGAGGATGTAGAAGGTTATGCAAATGCAAAAGATGGAATATTAATCTGGGAAGTTAAGAAACCTCTGAATTCAGGGGACGTTAATGGATATGATATTAATTTAAAGCAAGGAGATGTCTACAAGATTATGGTGGCTTTTTGGGATGATAAACCACCTCATACTGCTGCAGGATATATTAATAGAAGAGAAGGTAATAGTCAATTTATCACAATGGTTGTTGGTGCACCAATTAGTAGTTTAAGTGTTGAAATTGCGGGTTTTATCCTTCTATTGCTAACTTCATTTATGGTTATTACTTTAGATACAAAATTTCTAACTAAAATTATAAAGAATTTTGATAAATCAAAGAAACATCGGGATCAGGAGTAATTATTTGATCATAACTGCAAATTATAACTTTATCTTGAATATTCAATGAATTTATAATTGAATTTAGTTGAGAAGATTGTATTCCTTCAACAATTATATAATAATATGAAATATCTTTATCGTCGGGTAATATTTCAGAAATCTGTCTTTCTTTTAATTTTCTTTCAATTCTAAATATTATTTCTATGTCAGATGTACTTTTTGAAATATTAATTAAATCGATCGCTATATTGTGTTTAGGAAATGACATCACATAAATTCCTTTTCGTTTTTGTTTATCAATATATATTTCAGACTTCCAATAATCACAGTTATCATTGAGATATTTACCAATGGTTTCAAAATCATTATATGAATTTTTTGCTGATTTTACTTTTTTCTGAATAATTGGGAGAAATTCGGAATTGAATTCCATACCAAATCCAATTCTATCAAGTTCCTCTGCAACTTTTAATGTTGTACCAGAACCCAAAAATGGATCTAATATCTTATCTCCTTTCAATGAAAACATTCGCATTAATCGATAGGGTAGCTCTTCAGGAAACATAGCTATATGGTCCTCTTGTCTTGTACCTGAAAATGTCCAATGTCCTCTAAAATATCTTCTCCATTCATCACTACTCATTTTGCAGAGAGATAATCGATTTGGTGCTATTTTCTTCTTTTTTCCAGGTTTTTTGAATATCAAAATGTATTCATAATCAAGCGATAACATGCCATTTCGAGGATAAGGATAACTCCCCATTAGGTTCGCTCCACCCGATGTTTTAGTATTAGTAACTTTTTTCCATATTATTGCACCCATATAATCAAATCCAATTTGTTCACAACTTTCAATGATTGAGGCATGGATTGGAATAATTTTATATTTCCCAAAGGTTGAAGCTCTAGTAAATTGATCTCCGACATTGATTATTAATCGACATGACGGCTCTAAAACTCGATAGGATTCTAACCAAACTTTATTTAAATCTGATATATATTCATGGTAACTTTGCTTCCAACCTATTTGATTTGATTTGTTGTAATCCTTTATGGTCCAATATGGCGGACTAGTGATGATAAGTTGTATTGAATCACTTGGAATACAA
Source organism: Candidatus Heimdallarchaeota archaeon (assembly GCA_029882335.1). Lineage (GTDB taxonomy): Archaea > Asgardarchaeota > Heimdallarchaeia > Heimdallarchaeales > Kariarchaeaceae > JAOUKW01. The sequence goes on from JAOUKW010000005.1 coordinate 3,933, forward strand.
TCTAAATCCTCTCTTGAATCACCAATATAGACTGTTTGATTTCTAATCTGATTTGGAATTGGTTTTAATTTATGTATACTCATTTTCATCAATACTCGGTTGGGTTTCTTTTGATTACTCTATTTATGCATAGTTGCTATTGAATTTAATCTCCAGTACTTCCAACATGATATTCCCGTATTACTTAACAATCATTTACAAATTTCAAACAATTTTATTAAAATTTGTAGGAAGTATGTTATATTAAAAATTACACACAATAGATGAATTACCTATGAAAAACTTAAATTGAAAAATTGAGATAAGTAATTAGTAGAATTTGTTTCCTTTATGAGAAGGATTAGTAATATTCATAATTGGGAGAAGAACTAATGCCAGGATTAACTTTGTTAAATATAGATAGAGAAAGAACATCAACAGCTAATCCTTTGGATGAGATAACAGAAATAATCCAAGAGATAAACGATTTTATAAATAATTACGGTTCAGATATTCAAAATGCTAGATTAATGCCATTAAGGAGTAAATTAAGAAGATTACAGGATGCAGTTTCTCAGTTTGGTACTGATGGGTCTGTTTCAGTTGTAGAAAAACAATCAGCAATTATGGATATACATCCTGAATTATTAATGCTCTCCAATTCTTTAGCATTATTTGGGAGTGAGTTTGCAACATTATCTGAAATATGTATGAACTTTCTATTAAACCATCTTTGTTCAACAGCGGCTGCAGATCCTAAAAGTACGGTAATTGGTGTCAGTAATGTTATGGCACAAGTTCTCTCAACAGATATTCAAATTACTACCAATCCATCTCTGCAAAAAGACCCTTCAGATCAAAAATATTTTGAAGAATTTGCGTTAATTTTTAATTCCATGTTAACAACTGCAGGACTTTTCTCTGCACCAGTTCTCGGATTACCAGATATACCAATCTCTGCGTTAGGTGGTTGGTCTGATCAAGCATTAAGACAATTCTCTGAGATTAATCAATTTGTCGAGGGGTTATATGACCCATTAGTTTTTTATCAGATTGATAAAAGTTACAAAGCAACTCCATTTGATACCACTGCAGATATTTTATCATTCTATGTCTACGAAAATGAATTTTTAGCTGCTTTAATTGCTAGAGCAGATCTACTTTCAGGCTTGGAGTTACCCTCGGGATTCAGAGCAGATGATAATCCATCACTGATGAGATCAAGCGATGAAATAACTAATTTATTAGCCACTGCAATTGAAAGAAATTGTGGACAAATTCTTGCCACTCTTGATAAAATTAATGTTTTATACAATGAAGGTAAGATTGATAGAAACGAAAAACCGTCAGAACATCCTACTCTTGTAAATTATCGAACAGAGGCAAATTTATGGATGAAAATTGCGCAATTAGCAAAATTAATGATTAAAATCTTTCAGATATCAAAATTAAATTCTTCAAATAAAATTAAATCAGTTTTACGATTACATTTAGATTCAGGGGCGAAATATCCACCAATGGATGATACAGCACAGGATACAGTTCAACAGGAATTACGACAATTACTAATTGATTTTGAAGAAATATTATTTGGAATGTTTCCTCAAGCTCTTTCTGATACTGAAAATTTTATCCAGTCGAGTAGTTTTATTAAATTTAGATCTTTTCTAAATTATATTATACATATAGTTGCAGCACATGATATACTTTTACCAAGTTCATTGGCATGGACTCCTTGGTTACTAAATAACTTAAGACCATTCATTTATGGAAACGCAGTACAATATAATCCATATGGTTCGCTAGAAGTAGGTATTCTAACCATTACTCTCGGTAAAATGACTGATACTAGCATTTTAATTGAAGAGGGCATGTATTATCTAGAGGAGGTGAAACCATTTCTTGAGTTTGAACTTCACCATTACCTTGCCATCGAGATAATTGTTAATATCGTTAAATATCCAGGAGTAAGTTCCATAATATTAGTAGAATCACTTGTTGATTTAGTTTCTAATTTCATTGTGAATTACGAATTAAACCAAAATTCAGTTTTATTTCAAAGAGCAAATTTATACTTGATGATGCTAACCATGTACAAAGAAACAGGAGAATTCCTGAGAAAAGAGGATGAAAGATTTGTAGCTTTTGATCCATTTTCATGGATACAATTGCCACGAAATCATGAACAACTATTACCATATATTCCATTGAATACATCTATTGATAATTTAAGTGCAGGATAGTTAAGAATTTAATACACAACAATTAATTAACTTATCAAAATTTAAATACATTAATAACCATAATGAATATAATCATTTGGGATAGTAATGGAAAACCAAGTAATAGATACCAATAAACAACCATGGATAGACTTACCAAATGGGATGTCTAAAATTTTAGTAGATAAAAAAATTGGTAAGAATAGTACATTGAGATTATTCAAACTCAAACCATCTGATATATTTGAGACACATGAACATAACTTTATTCAATTCATGTATTTCATTAAAGGAATTGGTAAGATTTCAATTGATGAACAAATATATGATATAAAATCAGGACTATCCGTTTTCATTCTCCCTTTTCAATGTCATTCTTTAGAAAATACTGGAAACACAGACTTAGAATTATTAATATACGAAGCATATGAATCGATTTCTGATAATACTCCATTTATTGATTTTTAATGTTGCATCCAATTATGAATTGAGGATTTTATTTCTTCTAATTCAATATTCGAAAGTTGAATATTTTGTATTTCCTGATATATTTGACTTAATTTTATATATGAATGAACATTAATCGGTTTTTCCTCAAATATAATCGGTTCTTGAACTTTTCTCCTATCTATGAGTACAATTATATCATCAACAAATAGTTCAAGATCAAGTAATGCCTTAATTGCAGGTAACTTAGAAGCACCAGTTGATATTAGATCATCTAAAATAACAATTTTTTTGTTTTCTGATGGAATGACTCCCTCTATTATCTTTTTTGTACCATGATCCTTGACATTTGATCTAATTTGAAGTAATGGAATTGAATTATTAATGCAAACTGCTGTAGCATAAGGAATACCAGCACTAATCAATCCAGCGATAGCTCCAATGGGATACTTAAGGTTATTAATTAAATCGTCATAAATTTGAATTACTTGTTTAAACAAATTAGGATTTGATGGAATTAATCTCAGATCGATATAGAACGGAGAAGTATCACCCGACTTTAAAGTAAATTTTCCAATTTTTAAAGATTGGATCTGATATAATTCTGAAATTAACCTATTGATATCCAATATATCACCTCATAGCGTGGGAAATATCATCTAACAAATCATCAATATTCTCAATTCCAACTGATAATCTCACTAATCCATCATTAATTCCAATCTTTTTTCTGATTTCAGGTTCAATTGATCCATGAGTCATTTCTGGAGGGTATTCTGCTAAAGATTCTACCCCACCCAACGATTCTGCTAAACTAAATATTTTTACATTTTTCAAAAATTCAAATGCATGATGTTTCGATTCAAGATCAAATGATACCATTCCACCACCCATTTTCATCTGACCTTTTGCAATATCTACATTTGGATGAGTATCTAGAAATGGATAGTAAACTCGTTTAACCGGATCCTGTTCTGATAAGTATTGAGCAATTCTACTCGCATTTTCACTATGTTGTCTCATTCGAAGTGCTAATGTTTTCACACCTCTAGATAATAACCAACAATCAAATGGAGAAGGAATCGCACCTGTGGCATTTTGAAGAAATCTTAATTTCTCTGCATATTCATCATTATTCGTCAGTACAATCCCACCAACTAAATCAGAATGACCACCTAGATATTTAGTTGAGGAATGTACAACTAAATCAGCACCTAATTCTAGTGGGTTTTGAAGAAATGGTGATGCAAACGTATTATCTACTATTGTCATAATATTATTATCTGATGCAATTTCTGATAAGCTTCTTAAATCAGATATTTTTAATAAAGGATTTGTTGGACTTTCGAGCCAAAGAAGTTTTGTTTTTTCAGTTATCTTTATTCTTAAATTTTCAGCATTAGTAAGATCAACAAAGTCATAATTCAATCCAAAGCGAGTCATTACTTTATCAAAAAAACGATAGGTTCCACCATAAACATCATCACCACAGATTATATGGTCATTAGATTTTAACATTAATTGAACAGTAGAAGTGGCTGCAGATCCAGATGAAAATGCAATTCCATGTTTAGCACCTTCAAGAGATGCGATCTGCTCTTCAAGTCTGGAACGAGTTGGATTATTTGTTCTACTATATTCGAAACCTCGATGATTACCCACACCATCCTGAATAAATGTAGAGGACAAATGGATTGGTGGAATAATAGCCCCAGTTTCTTTGTCAGGTTCTTGTCCCTTATGAATTGCTTTAGTTTCAAATTTATAATTCATGTATATCCAAATACTTTCTATTTTTCATAAATTTAAAGAGGTTGATAGTTGTTCAACTTAAGGTCAAACTTGATAATTATTAATTAAATCCTGACGATTAATAAAGCCTTTAATTTCAGAATTATCTTCAATTAATACACAGTATTCATTTACTAAGATCTTACGGAGTTCATCCAAAGTTGTGGAAATTGCAATTGTATTAATCTCATCCAATTCTAATTGATCCAATGTCAGAGTATCATCAATAGAGGATAAAATTAATTTATTTAAGTAATTTCGAGAAAAAGTTTTATACCTATCAGCATCAAATTTTATGATGATTTGTTGTACTCCGAATTTTTCAAATTTCATTCTGGCTTCGGTAATTGTTTGATTAGAAGAAAGTAGTATCACAGAGGGTAAATTTGCTGATTTAGATTCAAGTATTTCTGTAATTGATTTTGCAGGTGCTAAAAATTTATTTGATCTCATCCAAGCATCTGAGTAAACTTTTCCAAGGTAACGTTCACCAGTATCTGGAAATAGAGCAACAATAAATGAATTCTCCTTGTGAAATTTTTCAATTAATTTCTCAACGCCGGCTGCAACCATTCCACTGGAGCTCCCCAATAAGATTCCTTCTTCTCTTGCAATTTTTCTAGTCCAAAGCATAGCCTCAAGATCATTCACTGTAATCATATCATCAATCAAGTCAAAATGAACATTATCTGGGATTATATCCTCACCTACACCTTCAATCTTGTAAGATTTAGCAACAATATCCGTATTTCGATATTGATGGTAATGTGCAAGAATCGAACCTAATGGATCGATACCAATGATTTTAATCTGAGGATTTTGCTCCTTTAAATATCTAGCAGTTCCAGATATCGTACCCCCAGTCCCAACTCCACATACAAAATGAGTTAATTTTCCATCCGTTTGTTTCCAAATTTCGGGTCCTGTAGAATTGTAATGTGCTATTGGATTTGCTGGATTAAAATATTGATTCGCGTAAAAAGAATTTTCTGTAGTTTCTGCAATTTTTCGAGAAACTGAATAATAGGATTGTGGATCATCAGGTTGAACTTCAGTAGGACAAACAACGACTTTACATCCAATTGCAGTTAATAGATTCATCTTTTCAGGAGACATTTTATCAGGCATAACTAATATCACGGAATATCCTCTTTGAATGCCTACTAATGCTAAACCAAGTCCAGTATTTCCGGAAGTTGCTTCAACAATAGTTCCTCCTTCTTTAATTAAACCCTTTTTTTCTGCATCATCAATTATCGATACAGCGATCCTATCTTTACTACTTCTTCCGGGATTAAACGATTCAATTTTACCATATACCTGAATATGGTTATTAGTTAATGATTTTATCTTAATTATAGGGGTATCACCAACAGCATCTACTATTGATTCATATCGATTTGTAGATATTTTTCAAACCTCAATTATTAATTAACATTATGACCTATTTAAATATAATTTTGATAAATGGGATTTAAATTTCTCCATTAAATCCTTTTATGGTTCTAAACTGATTTAAGAAAAATAATATTAGTTTGGTTACAAATATAAATTGTATTCTAATAATGTTTTAGAATATTAATATGGATAGTAGAATATGCCAAATTTCTCAACCATCAATCCATTCAAATTTCCTGCTCAAAATGTAACTGTTTGTGTTCAGGATCAAACTTTAAATGGTTATAAAATTATGGATAAAAAGAAAAAAATTGTTTTATACAATGTAGTAGGAAAAAGCTCACCATTAGGTGATAAATTTCAAATCAGCAGGGCAAATGATGGTGTATTATTGGGATCGATACAACAATCGAAAAAAGAAGCCAAATATCGATTAATGGGTACTCATGATCAGGAGTTGGCGATAATCAAAATTATAGATCATAAAATACAATTAAAAATTGCGAATACTACATATGAAGGAGATAGTAAAAACAGAAATAAAATAATTGAGTTTTTTGACTCAGAATCGAAGCTAATCCTTACAATCGATAAAAAAGTGCTTAGTTTAAATGATGAATACGTTATTTCACATATCGAACAATTTCCAACATTAATAGCACAAATGTCTGCAATTGTAATTGATAGTTATTTTCATTTTGGTCCGGACGAAACAAAACTTTCCTTGTAATATGCAGAGAACAATTATTTATTTTAGTTATCTACAAATACCTTAATAGATTTAAATATTACTTAAATGTATTATGAGCGGAATTTCTATTGACCCCAACCAAGCTCAACGTGTTAGACAGGAGTTGAATTTACAAAATACGATAAATTCAATAAAACATACCATCGCAATCCAAAGTGGAAAAGGTGGAGTAGGAAAATCCACCATTACATTGAATTTAGCAATTGCTTTTGTTGAACAGGGATATAAGGTTGGAATTATGGATGCAGATATTACTGGTCCATCAATCCCCATCCTAGCAGGTCTTGCAGGTCAAGATATACTTGTTAGAGATAATAAAATAATTCCAAACGAAGTTCAAGGAGTAAAAATTGTTAGTATGGATTTGTTACTAAAATATGACACCCCAGTTGTTTGGCGAGGTCCCTTAAAAATGGCTGCAATAAGACAATTCTTAGCGGATGTAAATTGGGGAGAATTAGACTTCTTATTCATCGACTTACCACCGGGTACAAGTGACGAACCATTAACAATTGCCCAAATATTTAAGAATATTTCAGGTACAGTCATCGTTACCACACCCCAACTGGTTGCAGTCCACGATGTAAAAAAGAGTATTGGCTTTGCATCAAAAGTAGGAATGAGGATATTGGGGATAATTGAAAATATGTCTGGACTAAATTGTCCAAATTGTAATCACCACTTAGAAATTTTTAGTAAAGGAGGAGGAAAAAAAGCAGCAGAAGAATTGGGTTTAGTTTTTCTAGGCGCTATTCCTTTATTACCAAATGTAGTTAAGGAGGGTGATGATGGTAAACCTTCTTATTCAATTCAAGGAGAATTTCGAGATTCTTTTTCATTAATTACTGAAAAAATCTCTAAACTATTACAATTGAAGTAGATTCATAAATCATCAAATTTATTGATTCAAAAAGAATACAAATAATTACAATGAAATTAAACAAGGTTTATGGGTTTAAATCCGTTTGGTGAAGAATCAGATTCTGAATTCGCATGGAAAGAAAGATATAAACAACAACAATACCAAACTCAAACACTTCAAGCTACATTATCAGAAATTAAATCAGAACTACAAAATTTAAAAGAAGAGCATGATAATTTAGTAGAAAAATTTCAAAATACATCAAGTGAATTGCAAATAAAAAGAGCAGAAGTAATTGAATATAAAGAAAATTATATTACACTTGAACAAGAAATTCATAAATTAAAAGAATCAGTTCAAACAGCAGAATTTAGGAAAATTAAAGAGGAGAATGATATATTAAAGGAGGAATTACTAAATTTGAAGAGTGAGATTACAAGAGGTAATCATCAAGAGGAGAAATCTAGTGACCTCATGTCAACAATTATTCCCATTATGTTAAGAGAATTTGACACTGAAAATGAAAGATATCAGGACTCATTTGAAAATTTATTAGATGTTGCATTTAAAGAAGGAGATACCTTTGCAAAGATAATATCACAACTAATCCACAATAAAGGTAAAATGCAATATAATACTTTGAAAGAAGCGATTCCAAATGAAGAATTTCCAATGGCAATTGATATCCTAAAAGAAGAAAATATTCTCAAAGTTGTAGAATCGGAAATATTACTTTATTCTGCAAAGGAAGATGTAACAAACACCAGTAATTGGTCTGATATGAGCATGGAAGAACTTTTAAATACCCTTGAATTAATTATGGAACAGGAATCCACCAGTATTGTAATTTCATCTCTAGATAATTTTCGTGATATACTACAGGAAAAAGAACTACCACTTACTACTATCTTTTTTGAGATACGAAAGATGTCAGAAGCTTTGGGAAAAGGAAGTCTTAGTAGATCAGATGGAATAGAAAAAATAAAACAATGGAAGGAAAAAATTCTTAATCTGTAAGAAAAGTGAATTCAACGGACTAGATTACAATTTCACTACTTTTGATAAATGGATTATTAAAATGTTAAGAGATATTCAAATCGTTTACCATATAATGTAATTATACCGTAAGAGATTATTAATTGTATTCTATATTAATAATTTGTAGCGAAATGAAAGCAGTTATCAATCTAAATGAAACGACCGAAATAAAATCAGATCTAAATGGAAATATTACAAATTCCAACTCATTTGGCTCAATATCAGTTTCAAATCCTAGTAAAGAAACTACACTTTGGGCAATATCATTAAAAGGAAAACATGGTGGAGAAGTACTTGATTTCAATAACCAATCAATCCAACATATACAACCAGGTAAGGTTTTTGAAGATAAATACAAAATTCAAAGTGAAAATAAAATATTAATTAAAGAAAGGATTGATACCGCTGTTGAAGGTACCTCTACAGATGACTTGAATGAAAAAAGAAACACGTTAATCAAAGGATTAAATCAAAGAGTTTTGTATGAGTTAACAATATCAAACAATTACTCTTTCCCGTTAAAAAACGTTGAACTTATTAAAACACTGCCAGATTGTACAGAAGGTGTGGACACAGTACCCCCTCATCCAGGAAATATTGATCCAACTCAAACTCCTTTGACTTGGAGTATAGATCACATAGATAAAGATAGTAGTGTTACATTATATTTAATTGTAGATTTGAAACCTATTAATTCAAAAAAGGTAGAAACGGGTAAAATTGAACTAAAAGCAAATGGTGTGGGTATATTTTCTTCATTAGATCCATCAATTGATGCAGAATGTGATAATGTAGATCTATCAGTGGATGTCGCAGAGACTCAAAGTCCAGGTGAATGGAATATCAAGGTAGAATACACCAATTCAAGTGAATTTGCTACTAAGTTAGAAACAATTCAAGTTGGATTACCTGATAAAGTATTTATCAATGAAGAAATCCAACAAATGATAAAACCAAAATCAGACGGTGTGGCATGGTCAAAAACGGCCAGTATTAAATCACCCGATTATCCAGAAATAAATAAAAATTTCAAATACCAAGTAGATTTTGAAGTAACTAAATCATCAGAAATTACATATTTAAAAGATACTAATTTTCTATCTATTGTAGAGGTATCTGCTCAAAAGAAATTTGAACCTGAAGAGGTGAATACATATACCAGAACACCTTTACACTATGTAGTAACCGTAAAAAATGAAGGTACTGCAGATATTTCTAGAATTCAACTTGAAGAAACAATTCCCCCATATTTTTTAGTTAAATCAGTTAGCTGTAATAACTCAAAAGCAACAATTACATCACAGATTAATGGAATAGATGGTTACGATACAGAGATACCAGAGGACTTAAAATCACAAAGAAAGATGATTGTTAATTTAACAAATATCATGATTAGACCAGATGAAACCTTAGATATTTCCTTTGAATGTATTGCAGAAAAACCAAAGCCAAATCTTGACTATAATGCACCATCTGTTGCAAAGGCTTTTGGAACACAACCAAAACAGAATCATGTTATCAATAGTTTAACAGGATCTACACAACCAAAATTAGATGTTGCATATAAAACTAGATCATTTAAGTTTAATGCAAATTATAAAGCAGTTGCAGATAATGAATACGAAATAACAATAAATATAGAAAATAATGGAGAAGTTCCTTTAGAAAACGTATATGTAAATCAATCTATTGCAGGTGGAAAATACTCAAGTCACACACCAATTACAATTTCTGCACAAGATAAAGGGGATACCATTGAATTTTATATCAATAAAATCAAAGTTAAAGAGACCATCCCAATTATAATTACAGTCAGTACTTCTGGACCAATTCGACAAACACAACCTTCAATAAGAGTAATGGATTAATTACATTGTAACAGGGTATTGATTGTGTCAGCAGAGAAAAAATCATTAAATTACTGTAGACAATTATCTGATTTTGATATCTCAGTGAGGAGATTTGCAGCAAAAAAATTAGTAGAACTAGCAGATCCAGTCTCAATTACCTATTTGATTGATGTATTGGCTGATTCTGATGTTTTGGTAAAAACCAATGCAGAGGATGCTCTTGTTGCTATTGGTGAAGAAGTAGTAGATTCCCTTTGTCAAGCAATTGATAATAAAGAAGCGGAAGTTCGTTTGAGAGCAGTAAGTGTATATAGAAGATTAAAAACCAATGTAAAACTTGAAAATTTTGTAAAACTCATATATGATGAAGATAAAATGATACGAAATTCAATTAAAGCTAGATTGTATCAGACATTAAGCGCTAAAGCATCAAGTGAATTATGGAGCATCATTAAAGATACCTCAAAATCAAAAGAATTACGGGATGAGGCTTTTCAAATACTAGAAAAAAATATTATAGGTATAGATTCTGAATTATTAAAAGATATCAAGGATGAAAAACTAGATACAAATGCATTAAAAATTGCAATTAAATTATATTTAATTCTGAAACCAAATGGAAATGAATTTTTTATGGACAAAAATAATTCACAAATATCAGAATATCGAATTGCATATCTTAAATCCTATTCTGCAAAAAATAGTGAAAAGAGTATCGACATTGCTAAAATTTTTACTGATGATGAAGATATTGAAGTTAGAAAGTCTGCAGTGGAAATAATTGGAGTATATGGAACTAAAGATGATATCGAATTTTTACAAATATTACAAAATACGCCAAATAAAGGTGTTTGGAAGATTGCAAAAAATTCGATCTATTTGATCGAAAATAAAAAATAATCTAGACGTTTTTATAATTAATACATAAAAATATTTATTAAAACATGATTATTTAATTAATCTAGAGTATGGACGAAACAAATTTTTCTTTATTAATCCGTATTCTGAGTAAGTTAAATAGAGATTTAAAACAAGATTCAACCATATCGCCAAGAGAGTTAGAAAAGGCTAAAGCATTTGCCGCCAAGTTATATGTTGCTCATACCAACAGAATAATTACTCTTGAAAAAGATGAGTTTAATACAATTTTATCAATATTGGAATTACAATAATTCACATAAAATAACTATTAACTATTGTTGAAGGAATTCCTATCGTTTTCAACTTCATTATAATCTCTTCTTTACCTAATCCTTCTTGACTAAATAACTGATTTAACTCCTTGATACTCTCAAAATATTCCCATGGAAATATAACCCAGGCATTTGTTTTAGTCGCATAATAGTCTGGGATAATTTTTGATTGTTCCTTATAATATAAAGTAACTGTCTTTATTTCATTACAACCTTTTTCTTCTAAAGAATTAATGGCTAATTCTAAACTTAAACCACTATCAGCAATATCATCAACAATTAGAACTTTTTTTGCCTTAACATCAATATTAATATCTTGAATAATTTTCACTGTCGAATCCATTTTACCAATTTGTTCATAAGCTTCTATTTTGATATTAGCAGTCATTTTTATAAAAAAGAAATCTGCAAGCAGTCTAGATGGAACCCATCCACCTCGAGCAATTCCTACAATTATATCAGGAATAAATCCAGATTGATGTATTTGCTCGAATAAAAAGAAGGTTTTATCAAATGTATCTTGCCAATTTTGAACTAAATACTCCATATTCTAAAATTTAAATTTTCATTTAAGATATATTTGGATGATACAGAGATAATTCATTTTAGAATAAATACTTTTGAGTGAATTATAAATTTATTAAATTCAATTTATTTTTTCCATTTTCGAAAAATCATTTATGATATTATCAAACTAAATAAAAAATATCAAGACATAATAATAATAGGTATTTTACTGTGACAAAAAAGAAAGTTCCTCTTGAAAAATGGGAAAATTATTTACAAAATCTATATGATTGGATAAATGAGAAATATAGTTTATTTGAAAGTAAAATAATTACGGAAGAGGAGTATAATGAACATTTATTATGACACAGAAAAAGAAAGAATTGAAGATATTATTTCCACTACCAAAGATAATGAAACAGATCAAAAAGAGAATAATTCATTTTTAAGAAAAGAAACTTTTGAAAATTTCTTTGGTGTCACCCTTGAGGATGAAGCAAATAAAGTTCAACAAAATCAAAATACTCCAAAAACTCAGTCCATCTCGACCGATCATGTATATCATGATGCCAACATTTCTGTTGAGCGAAAAGATAAAATTCGTTCTGAACTTGAAACAGTTTGGAATACAATTAATGAAGAAGATTCTGGTAGAGAATCAATCATTGAAGTGGAAAAAATCAACGATAAAGTTATTCGTTCAAATATATTATTAATTGGGGATTCTGCAGTTGGAAGAACTTCATTGAGGAGAGCATGGATGGGAAAACATTTTGTAGAAAGTCATTTAACTACCATTGGTGCATCAATTGAGAAAAAAACAATCGAAATAGATAATTATAGTTTCGATGTAACCTTGACAGATCTTGGCGGACAAGACTTTTATTCAACTCTAAGAAGAAATTTTTATAGGAATGTAGATGGTGCCATAGTTGTATTTGATTTAACTAGACCGGAAACATATAGGAGATTAGAATTCTGGGTGAAAGAACTCTACAGAGAAATTAAACAATTAGTACCATTTATTATTGTAGGAAATAAATCAGATTCAAAAAATAGAAAAATATCTGTAGAGGAAGGAGAAAAAATTTCAAATTGGTTCTCTCGATCAACAATGCCTAAATTTAGAGTTAGATATCTTGAAACGTCAGCCAAAGCGGGATCTAATGTTGACGAAATTTTTAATGTCATGTGTAAGGAAATTAAATCCTTCAAAATTCAACAGGAAAGAAGAGAAAATAGATGAATATACTAGTAAAACTATTAAATACTATCAAATAAGATATCATATGGTATTACAGAATATTGATTCTACAAATTACATCATTTCTATTATTTTGATCTTTATCATATCTACAATAATCTTTAAGTCAAAAACAACTAGATTGTTAACCCTAATTTTAATATTAAATGTAGGAATAATTACCATCTACGTGATGAATATCGAAAATGGTTCAACTCAGTTATTATCAGAAAATGTTACTATTTCAATACTTATTCCACAACTTATATTGATATTAATCTCAAATATAGTTATACATTCACGAGTTTCGAAACCCTTAGTAGAATTAATTAATCATACCAATAAACTAGCAGATGGAGATTTAGTTACTCAGATTAACGAAAAAGTTCATGGTTTAGGTGAAAGTGGAGAATTAATAAAAAGAAACAAAGTACTCTCAAGTCGGTATAAAACCATAATTTCAAATATCAAATCTTCTGCAGATCAATTATCAATAGCTTCGACAAACCTAGCATCAGGGTCACAAGAAGTTGCAGCGACTACACAAGAAGTAACAAATACAATTCAAACAATCGCGGAAGGTGCAGCTGAACAAGTTAAAAGATTAGATGAAGTATCTAGAATACTTACAGAAATGGTTCAAGTTACGGAAGAATCAATCAGACAGATAGCTTTAACCTCGAGAATTACATTAGATCTAGCGGATCAAACAAATTTAGTTTCGTTAAACGCAGCAATTGAAGCGGCAAAAGTTAGTGAAATTGGTGAAGGTTTTCAAGTAGTTGCAGAAAATGTTCGAACCTTATCTCTTGAATCAAGATCTGCATCAAGCAATGTAAATATTATAATAAGGGAAATTTCTACAAGAATGCGACAATCGGTAGAAAGAATTGTGCATGCGGTGAATACTATTGCAACTGTTGCAGAAAACACTGCTGCTTCTTCTCAAGAGGCTGCTGCAGCTGCTGAAGAACAATCCTCTGCACTCCTTGAAATTACACAACAGGCCCAAAAACTCTCGGAATTATCTATATCAACTGAAAAGAATATTGCAGAATTCAGATTAAATTAATCTTCATTTACAGATGGAATACTTAATTCCCAATCAATTAATCTTTGAATTGCATCCCGAATTAATTCAGCCTTTGTTGTGTACTCATCATTATCAACCATCTCATTTATCTTCTTCAACATCCATGCAGGTAGCTTAAAAGTAAGTGGGGCTAAGGTATTATCATCAGACATCATGGTTTTCTAATTCAATTAAAGAATATACAGAATATAAACACATCGTGATGGGTTTGTATTTCGATAAAGGGACATAAATGATTTGATTAAATTTGTATTTGTTAATTAATTATATTGGCTCGTCAACATAAATAATTATAATTTATTGCAATATGTGGCATTATCACCTAAGTATTCTTCGATTCGAAGTAATTGATTGTATTTTGATACTCTTTCGGACCTTGCAGGAGCACCAGTTTTGATCCGTTCTGCGTCTAGACCTACTGCCATATCCGCAATAAATGTATCTTCTGTTTCTCCAGAACGATGAGAGATTACTACACCCCAATCTTTAGATTTAGTTAAATTAAATGCCTGCAGAGATTCGGTATAAGTTCCAATTTGATTGACCTTTAATAATAAATAATTCATTGCATTATTTTCTATGGCCATATTAATTCTGTTGACATTTGTTACCGTAAGATCATCACCTACAATAGATTTTGATCTCTGATATTTAGAAACTAATTTTGAAAATGAAGTAAAATCATTTTCATAAAATGGATCTTCTAATGATAACAATATTGGATATGCATCAATAATTTCTTCATAATAAGCTACAAAATCTTCTGTTTCCAGTGATTTTCCATCAATAAAATATTTACCTTCATTATAGAATTCAGATGCTGCAGCATCAATTCCAATGTAAAATTGATCTTCTATTGAGTAACCTGAATTCTCTATTGATTCAATTAAAGCATTTAAAGCGTCTTTAGTTTGATCAATGGGAGGGGCAAATCCTCCTTCATCGCCAACATTTATTGCAGACCCGCCATATTTTTTCTTTAAGTATTTCTTTAATTCCTGATATACTTCACAACCAGCTCTGAGAGCTTCAGAAAAACGATCAAAACCAATTGGCATAAGCATGAATTCTTGAATTGCTAGATTGCCACCTGCGTGTTTTCCTCCATTAATTACATTCAACATTGGACATGGTAATCGAGTACCTGATCCAATATACTCAAATAACCTTTTATCTTCAATTTTTGCAGCTAATTTTAAATTTGCAATCGAAATACCTAACATTGCATTAGCGCCTAGATTTCCTTTATTAACGGTACCATCAAGATCAATTAATAAATTATCCAAGCCCTCTTGATCAGATACCTGAAATCCCTTGATTTTGGGGAATATTTCCTGTTTGATTTTACTAATAGTATTTAGTACACCTTTACCATGAAACCTATCGTTGCCGTCTCTCAACTCAATCGCCTCATGTTCTCCAGTAGAAGCACCAGATGGTACTATAAATCTCCCAAACTTAGTACCACTATGAATTTCAACCTCAACAGTTGGATTCCCTCTAGAATCTAGCACCTCCCTTGCAAAGAGTTTTTCAATTACATGACTCATTAATCATTTAGTTGCGATTGACAATTTAGCTCTTTAGTATGAATAATAACTTATTGTGAATGTAAGAAACTTTTTCTTTGTAATAATTTATCAAAAACTATGACTGAAGAAAAACAACAAATGGACAGACAATTTATAACAGATGCATTGGGGTTATTAGCTGGATTTGCAGTATTATTCCTTATAAGTACATGGTTATTTTTATGGGAATCTAATAGGGCTAAATTTTATCTCAATAATCCAAATATACCACAAGGTACAGTAATATACCTATCTCTATTTTTCTTATTGCCAGTATTATTATACGCTAGCCTACTCACTGCGAAAGGTTTAGTTGTTGTAACGAGAGAAATATTTGTGCGAGGTCAAAGTCAGTAGGAAGAGATTGTATTGACAAGAAATTTGGCTGAATTCAGCGATTTTGATGGAGACCCATCTAATGAATACTTCTGTGCTTTTTGTAAATTAAATGCTGGGGAAAAATTTATTGGATCAAATAATTTATGTAAAGTATGTAAAAATCAATCAATTATTGCAGGGATTATCAAAGCAAGTCAAAAACTATTCCTAACTGCATTATTCCTAGGCTTTCTTGCCTTAATGAACTCAACTTATTTTGGATTTTTACTAATACCTTCATTTATTGTTCTTTTTATTCCAACACTTCTTTCAACTGGTTTAGGATTAAAAATTCAGTATTATGGTATACCTGAAAACAACAGGATTGTATCACTTCTTAGATATTATAAATTAACCGATTTATCGATATATTACAGTGATGCACTAAAATTTTCAAATAAATATGGTGAAACATTTAATGAAATACTTGTTGGGAAGATAACAAATGAATTAGTAAATTCCGTTCTTTTGAGTAGCATACCTGTTCCTCAAAATGTAATTCAGGAATGGGCGACTTCATTTCAACTTCATCCTGAAGAACTAGTTGAACAAATAATCAGAAATACTGAAATTCTATCTTCTTTTTCTCCTAACAAAGGAATCGGATTACTTCCATCAATTTACAATTTTATATTATCAGAAGACAGTTTAATAATAGCATACGATACCATTTTAAAACATTGTAACAATCTTGAAGATTATTCTTCGTTTGAACGTACTACATTTCTCGAAGACCTTTATTTAATTGAAACTGAATTGAAGGAATTCACATCAATTCATCCTTCATATGAAAAAATCCTTCAAACATTAAAATCATTTGAACCTGAAACTCCACCAAAAAATTTTATGGAGCAAGTTAAATTACAAGCGGAATACAATCAAAGGCAAATGATGCAGAAATAGCTAATTTGTTCGACTTTCATAAGAAATAATCTTATGCGTTAATTTAAATCAAAATTCTCATTTATCCGATAGTGAATTTAATGAATAATTAATATTCAAAACAAATCATGAAACATCAGTCAGATCATAAAGATAGTTATATAGAAAAAACGGTTCATCAATTAGACATTGATAAAATCAGCACAGTAGATGATCTTGCTCTTCAATGGAGTGAATCTGCAGTTTTTTCTGGTGGTCAATTAGGAAAGATTATTGATATAATGTATCATGCAAGAAAAAATTCTGCTAAATTTTTTGTAGGTTTAGCTGGTGCAATGATCCCTGGAGGTATGCGAAAAGCGATTGTTAATGCAATTCAGAATGAATGGATCCATGTATTAACCACAACAGGAGCAAATATCACTCATGATTTAATTGAAACCTTTGGTGGAGGTCATATTAGAAATATCGACATACATACGGATGCTGAGTTAAGAAAGAAAGGAATTGATCGTGTTTACAATTCATATGTAAAACAAGGATCTTTTGAGTTATTTGAAGAGAAAATAAAATCATTACTTTCTGACATATTTACGGAGTTAAATAAAAATAATCAATTAATTATTACACCCTCTGATTTACTCTATGAGATTGGATCCAGGATTGATGATGAAAATTCAATAGTAAGACAGGCATTCTTGAAAAACGTTAGAATTTATGTACCAGCTATTTCTGATTCAGTCCTGGGTTTGCAACTTTGGTTATTTTCACAATTCAACAATATAATTATTGATACTATCTCAGATTTAGAAAAAATTCAAACCTATTTTTATGAAAATAAAACACGATGTGCTGTATTATTTGGTGGGGGAGTTCCTAAAAATTATACACTTCAAGCAGCTCTTATGGCTTCTACTCATTATCAATATGCAGTACAAATTACAATGGATAGAGTTGAAACAGGTGGGCTATCAGGTGCTTCCCTAAGCGAGGCGATTTCATGGGGAAAACTAGAGGATAATGCAATCAAAGCAACTGCAATTTGTGATATTACTATAGCTTTACCAATTATTTTATCTGCACTACAACAACGCTTGAAGAAAAATTAAACAAAGAGGTGTAAAAGAGTATAATTATTAAATTTGAAAATTTTTATTTAAAGTATAAAAATTCAAAAAATTATACTTTAAAAAACTTAAATTTTGAACTTGATAGGGGGAAGACATTGTTAATTTCTGGAAATATAGGCTCAGGAAAAAGTACATTACTTAGAACCATATTAAAAGGGTTTATTCCCGGACAAATCGAAACAATTTCTGGAAATTGTGAAATAATGGGCACTACTGCAATGGTATTGCAAAGAATTAAATCTCAAATTTTGACCTTTTCTGTAGAAGAAGAAATCTCAACCTCTTTAAGCTACAAAAAAATACCCAGACAACTACGAAAAGAAATGGTGAAAAATCTTGTAAGAGAATTTGATTTTGAAGATTACATTCAGAGAGACCCAAGGCTACTTTCATCAGGAGAGCAGCAAATTACAGTAATATTAGCTGCTTTAATTCAGAAACCAGACATACTTCTACTTGATGAACCTTTTTCAATGTTAGATCACGAAAATTCCCAAAAACTATATTCTTTCCTAATGAAGTTGAAAACAAATAATACTACCATAGTAATTACTCATCATCATCCTGAAAGAATTTCATCTTTAATAGACCTTCATTTAAAGTTAGCAGATGGTATGGTTACATACCTTGGTCCAATCAGTAAAAACACATTTCAATCCCAATCATATGGAAATATAGAAAATTATGAAAATAGCAACCCGGTACATTATACAATTGATATAGATATTGGTTACACAAAATTTATTAAAAAAATAAATTTAAAAATTCCTAACAAGGGACTGATATTGATAAAAGGTAAGAATGGTTCTGGGAAAACTTGTTTATTATTAACTTTATCAGGAATTATTAATCCTATAAAAGGAAAGATTAGTCTTGAAACCCATAATATTTTTTTACCACAAGATACATATAATTTTTTCTGGGAGAAAGATGTACAACAAGTTATAGGTCAAAATAACATACCAGTTTGGCTAAATAGTATGCTCGATAAATCACCATTTGTATTATCAGAGGGTCAAAGAAAGAAATTAGCGTTGGAGGTTATCTTTAGATCAGAGTCGGATTGTCTAATATTAGACGAACCTAGTCAAGCACTAGATATAGAGACAAGTATGTGGATTGTAAATTCAATTATTCAACATTCCAAATTAAAATTAATAATTATATCTTCAAATGATTTATTTTTTATTAATCAAATCTCCCGATATGCCAATATGATTATGGAGTTATAAATATGAACTTGATTGATTTATTAAATTATGAAGACAATGCTGCAAAAACATGGATTGGATCAAGAGATCCAAGAGTGAAATTAATATGCAGTATAATGATTATTTCACTTTCAATTTGGATAAAACAAATATTTCTTTTAATTATTGTGTTTATCTTTATCTTTCTAATTAATACAAACGTTTTGGGAAAAAGATTTATTCTGACATATCTTTGGAATATGAAGATAATCCTTCTATTATTAATAATATCAAATTTACTTTTATTTTCTTTCGATCAAATACATCTATTATTTCTCAATGCCCTTAAGTTTTTGATATTTACTTCCACATTTATTTTCTTTAATAAAACGACTTCACCAGATAAAATTTTAGATTTATTGATAAAATTACACTTTCCTATTAATTTATCATGGACTGTTTACACCACAATTAGACAAGCCACTTTACTAATTGAAGATATAATTTACCAAAATAAAATTCAGCAACTACGAAGAAAAGACAATATCCGATATTCTCGAATATTTAAGATACACACGATGTACATGCTATTGACATCTATTCTATCAAGAGGGATTACTACATCAATTGAGTTTGCGGATGCATTAAACACTAGGGGATGGAATGGACCACACAATAAGTTACCACTAAATCCAACTAAATTTACATTAAATGATTTCATATTTTTGATTATAACAATGATTTTTCCATTGGTACTTTATTCAGTAGGCAAGTTAATAATTAATTAGGACAATTAATAATTAATGGAAGTTGAATATGAGGTTAAATTTCATCTATATGATGGAAATGAACAAAACATAAAGAGACATCAAAGTCAATACACAAAAATTCGAGATGAGATTAAACTAGAAGGGTCTGTGATGTCAAAGGTTTTATCTTACTTTTTTGATGCTTTAATCAATCTAACACATGCAGATGTTAAATTTTGGGAAAATAAATTGAATGAATCTCATAATTTCTATCAGGAAGCCGTAAGAATGTTCACTAGATTTAATAATTCTAGGAATGTTGATGCTAGAATTGATAGACTATCAGATCGCCTCATTCACCGAGCGAAAGGACAACAATTGGTTATTGAAGCTACTAAAGCACAGGATATTAAAATTAAACTTGAGCTATTTGCCGATGCGTTAAATTTTTTTAATGAAGAGGTAAACCTATCGAATCAAATGCAAGAAACCATGTCATCATATGCAGCATTTGCAAGAGCTTCATTTTGTGAGAGTCAATATTTACAATTCCACTCGCAATCAATACGTACTGATAATTCAGGAGAAGCAAAAAAAGGATTAATGAAGGCAAGGTATTCATTAAGACAGGCTACTTTTATTGATCCAAGATACATGTCTAAACTGGAGGTCATTGAAGAAGAATTAGACGATTTAACTAAAGATAGGATTCTTATTAAAGGAGAAGAATATGCGGATATAGCAACTTCACTCTCAGAGAATGGCAATTATGCAGAAGCAATTGAAAATTTTAAGAAAGCAAATTATTTTTATCAAAGAGCTTCAACATTGGCCTCTGATACCGCATCAAGAAGATTTTTATTATCGTCATCAACAATTTATGAAGCATCTATCTTGGAAGCAGAGGCGAATCAATTATTTAGAAGAGAAAATGAAACTGAAAAAGCATCAATCAAGTTTGAAGACGCTGGAAAATTAGTTGCAAAAGGAATTGCATTAATGGGTCATTTTGGTAGTAAAAGCTTGGAAGATACCTTTACATGTCAAAGGGATTACTACAGAGCAATGAGTTTACAGACGAAGGCAATAACATTATTTGATATGGAAGATTATGATGGCGCAAAACAAAATTTTATGGAATCTAAAAAATTATTTAATGTTGCAGTTGATACAGCAAAAAGATGTGAAAATGAAGCAATAATCAATCTTGGAAAGGAAGCAGACGCAGATATTAATGGATACATTAGTATGTGTGATGCAATGATTTAATTAATTGATTAAATTTTGACAAAACAAGATTTTAACAGATAGATTAATTATGCTCTAACTAAATCAGCTAACTTTTGTACAACGGAATAAGACGCATCTGGAGGTAAAGCGGCCGGACACCAGCAAATTAGATAACCTGCCCAATTGGTACATTTCGCACCAATTAAATGACCTTGACCTCCAACATTAGTTGAAACTAATCTAACATCAGTTTTTCCAATAACTGTAAATTTAAGATTTCCTACAGTAATTGCAGACATTCCTGCCTTTTTCCATTCCATAAGAACCTGATGTGGGTTAAAACCTTCCCATTCTCCAACATTCCAATATTGATTTCCATTGTCATCAATTAAGAATCCAACACCAATATCACCGTTACTAACAGCTGCTTGAACTTCATCATTAAAACTCATAAAAGTTATCATGTTATTTTTGTTATCACCACATTAAACTTTTGTGAATGTTGAATGAAAATTCATATTAAACAAAGTAATTACCATTATATATTTTAGTAACAAAATTAAAATGAATTCGAGGAATTGAAAAGATACGATGGAGATTACAAAAAACGGTGAAATTATCTTTGAAGTAAAAGTTATCCCTAACTCACCAAATACCGCCATTGTATTACAAGACCAATTACTTAGTGTACGAGTTAACAAACCATCAAATCAAGGAAAAGCCAATATTGAATTAATTAAAATACTTTCAAATTTTTTTCAAATTAGTAAATCCAATATTTGTATTGTTAAGGGAACAAAAAGTAGGAACAAAAAAATTTCACTTGTAGGACTTAATGATGAAAAGAAAGAGGAAATCAGGATCAAAATCCAACAAGTTCAAATGAAGCAATAAGCTCTGCTCGATCACTGATTATGGTATAAATTTCCTTTATATCTGATTTTGTGGCTAATATATCCTGTTCAATATTTTGTAATTCTAAATTAGATAATTTATCATTAATAATCTGAACCTTATCTACCACTTCACTACTGGTTACTATTGTCTCGCTTTCTAATACATAAATTACCGATAAATCCAAAATATCAGATACATTTGCTGTATCAAAAAAAGTTGAATGACGATAAACGTCAGTGCTGAGGATATTTCTCATTTGAGTCAGCATATTTAAGATTTCATTACTTATTGACCAAGTAGAAAGTAACTGATTTCTCATTAAATGTGTTTGTACTGCAGAGTATCCATCAACTAGTTTGATGACCTTATCATATAGAAAACTTCGATATGCATTATCAGAGCTTTTTCGTTCTTTTAATCCATCATAACCGATATAATTAGGAATTGCTCTTCTCAATCCATTTAATGTTTGATTATCTGTAGCTGGTAATGATTTTGAAGACTTAAATTTTTTAAACATATATAATCATTAATTATTTTAAGATATTTGGACTTAGCGAAAAATCAATAATTTATTGTCTAAAAAACTGATCGTAGTATAATTATAATCAGTAAGACAAAGAAATTATTTTCAAATGTATAATAAATTCAATTTGTCATAATTAATCAAGTGATTTATTCAATCAATTATTGTGTAATGTGTGAGAACATTTTTTTAATCCTATAAATCATGTTTTTTTAGATTAATGTTTGAAATATTAAATCAAATAAAGGAAGCATGGAACAATAATAAATTTATCTTATTATATGATTCAGACAAAAGAGAAGGAGAAGTTGATATGGTCTTACCTTCTCAATTAATACAACCATACCATATCGCAGAATTGAGAGAACATGCAGGAGGATTAATCTGCACAGCTCTAGCAGATGAAATATGCAGAAACATTACATTACCTTTTCTTTCTACTATTTATGAAGCAATGTCATCTGTCTATCCAATCATTAATTTAATGAGCTCTCATAAACTCCCTTATGGAGCGAAATCAAGCTTTTCTGTTTCAGTTAATCATGTTAAAGCATTTACTGGGATTACAGACGTAGATAGAGCATTAACAATTTCTGCTCTTGGAGAGATATCTGATAAATTTGCTACTTCAAAATTGACCAGGGTAGAAATTACTAATGAATTTGGAAGTACGTTTAGAATACCAGGACATGTACCAATTTTGCGTGGTGCACATGGATTAATGAAAAAAAGAAAAGGACATACAGAATTAAGTTTAGCTCTCTGTGAAATCACAAATCATGCTCCTTCTGCAACCATGTGTGAAATGATGGATAGTAAGAATAATAAAGCATTATCAATTGAAGATGCGAAAAATCTTGGTGAACAATTCGATTTTCCATATATTGATGGCAAAACAATCATTAACCTCTGGAGAAGCATTAAAAAAATAAACAAAAATGAAATTATACCTGATTATGGTGAGAAGAAATGAGTTATCTAATTGGAATTGCAGATACTACTTTTGCAAGATATAATATGGCAAGTGATGTCATACAAGTTTTTAATGAGTATCACCCACAAATACGATATATTAGATATACTGTACCTGGAATTAAAGACTTACCTGTTGCTTCACTTATACTATTCAAAAAATATGAATGTGATCTAGTAATTGCTCTGGGAATGCCAGGTTCTGCTGATTATGACAAAGTTTGCGCTCATGAAGCAAGTACAGGTATTATTAATGTTCAATTAAAGGTAGCAAAACATATTATTGAGGTGTTTGTATTCGAAACAGAAGGAAAAGATGATGAAGATTTGAAAGAAAGAATGAAAGATAGAGCGATTAAACATGCATACAATGCAATAAATTTATTACTATATCCAAATAAACTGCAAGAAAAAGCAGGAATGGGATTACGGCAGGGATATCAAAATGCAAAACCACTGTAGGTGAATTAAAGAAAATGACAAACAAGATAAAATTACCAAAACTTGCCATTGTAGTTAGTCAAACAAATTATGACCATACATATCTAATGGAAAAGAGAGCGATTGAACATGCAAATTTCCTAGGATGTCCCATCGTTGAAATTGCGAGAGTACCGGGATCATATGATATGCCGCTAATAATCAAATCACTTTTACAAAAGGAAAATATAGATGCAATAATTACACTAGGTACTATAATTAAGGGGGAGACGGAACATGATAGAATTATTGCTGGACAGGTAGCAAGAAAAATTGTTGATTTATCATTAGAATATGATAAACCAGTAAGTTTAGGTATTTCAGGACCAGGTATGACTACTTTACAATCTAAGGCAAGAATTGAAAAATTTGCTGTCGCGGCAGTAGAATCTGCTGTTAAAATTTGGAGAGAAAAAGATAGGATTAATGAGACGACAAAATAAAATAAAAGCTAAGTATGCCTTGTTAGGTGATAATTTAGACATTTTCCAAAATATAGAATTAGAATTAGATAGTAATAATAAAATTATTGAAATTACGGAATTAAAACAAGATCTCAAAGAAAATACCATTTTATTTCCAGGATTTTTTAACAGTCATATACATTCTGCGGATATTGGATTAAGAGGTGTTAAAGCGAATAATTTAGAAGAATTAGTTGGTCCGAATAGTATAAAATCAAATTATTTACAAAACCTAACTAAAGAACAACTAATGATAAATATTAAAAAATCATATAATGAGGCCAAATCAAATTATATTTTTGGTTGGCTAGATTTTCGAGAGTCTGATGGAATTGACTTGCATGAGTATCCTTACAAGAACTATTATATCCCTATGTGTAGA
>JAOUKW010000201.1 GCA_029882335.1 Candidatus Heimdallarchaeota archaeon
TATTCACATTATCTAGTTCTTTTAAGTGAAATGGAATAACAATATGACTAATGATATTTTTTGGATTATTTTTATTTCTATCAAATGTATGTATATCAGTAATATACAGAAATCCATTTTTTTGGAGTGATTTAATGATATAGTTGATGTAATTAATATTTATTTCATCGAATTGATTAATTAGTGTATTGTATGTAACTATACCGTCTTGGTTTCTGATATAATTCGGAATTTCTGTTTTTAATTTATTATAAAATTTGAAATTAATTGCTATTGTATTTGCAAATTCGATAAACTCAATCTCTCCTCTCTCATCCAATCTTTTTAAATTATATTTAACAGTCTCCATTGGTAATTCAAGATTTTTCGATATGTCTTCTGGTGAAAGTAATTCTAATTTTTTATCTTTAATTGATGAATTGAATTTAGAATTAATATAAGAGCGTATTTTATAAGTTGTTTCTGAAATTATAATTTTTTGAAAATGATTTTGCGTTGTAATCTCGGTCAGCAAATTAAAAATTTGATTTACTGAATCTAAGTAATTTTCTTTTAATCCAATCCTGAAGTAGTTATTAATTCCATATTTTTTAATAATATCATCAAAATCAATTCCTATGGTATCATCATTTTTTACATCAGCGTGAGTTATAATTAAGTGGAATTTACAATTTTTATTTACATGCTGACGAATAAATGGTAAATTGAGTATAATGTCATCTAAAGTTTCTCTAATTCTTTGGTTTGCAACTAGGAAAATATGACTATTGTTTTTCATGTTTGGGAAGTGAGTAAAAACCTGACCTCTTTGTCCTGCTATATCATACAAGGATATATAGTGCTTATCTTTTAATTTTAATCTTGGGTTATCAAGCAACCAAATTTTTCTACCAAATGAAGAATCTAAGTTGACAAGTTCATTATTTTGTAAATAATGGCATAAAGTAGATTTTCCAACATTTGAAGTACCAATTAATCCAATTTTGCATTCGTAATTTATAATTTCTGAAATTGGTATAATTTTCTCTGGATCCAGTAACCATATCCTAGAATCATTAGCTACGACAATAAAATATTCTCCAATTTTTTCAAGGGAATGAAGTTGATTTTCAAATTTTAGTATTTCCGTCTTTAAACTCATAATATCTATAAATAAGATTTCATAATTGGTCATAGCTAATATATAATTTTTTGAAGCTATAATATCTTTTCCTGGATATTCAAGTAAATCAAATATAACTCTCGATTGATAGGCTAAGGTCTTATAGCTAATTACGTTAAATGAACTTTCATTCCATTTATAGAGTTCAATATTCTCATAGTCGAATACTTCAATCCTGCTAGACAGAGATATAGTTGCAAATGAATTTTCAGATATTTTATATGCATGTTGAATGTTTCCTATGGAGTCAGTTACTTCAATGCTAACTAATTTATCATTTTCAATTTTTTTTATGTAATTATTTCCCCTATAATCATTCACAAAAAATGTATTTTCTTTAATTAAGTCTAGACAAAACATAGAATTATTAGTATAATTCAAATTATTCTCTACTTCCCATTTTGAATTTATATATTTTAGAGTTACAAAAAATCCATATTTGCCAATAGCTATAATTATGCTATTATTTATAACAAGAGCTCTCCAAATCGTACGTTCAAAATCAAATATTTTTGTAGCAATGTTTATTCCAATATCATATTTCCATAACTCTCCATTGATTAATGAAATTAGGATATTGTTATCATCAATTTTTCCTATATATCGTATTTCATTCTTAAAATCCCCTAATATTGTGAAATTACAAGGGATTTTTGATATTTTTCGAACTAATGAACCACCGTCTTTTGTTAACTCATCAACTGATTGTAATATTCCTTCTACTTTAACAAATTTTCCATTTGGATAACCAACATATAATAAATTGTCTATAAATAAAGTACAGTTAACCATCAAACATAATTTGTTGTTGTATTTAAAAATGTATTATTTTGTTGTCATTTGAATGTTTTGTTTTATAATAAAACAACATTATTGTTATTGATTTAATCTATTGATGAAAAATAGATCATAATCAAGAATATTGATAAAAAAATCTAATTTGAATTTTTAAGATAATAAAACAATATGTACTTGTATCCCCCTCTTAATTAGAAAAAGAAAATCATTATTAGTCTTTGGTACTTTCAATCATTAGATTGGTATGAAAAATGAGTTGATAAAAAAAGGGGTGAATAAGTACCGACATATTATTGGTCAATACACTCGAAACTCCATAGATTTCAAGACTCAATCAATATTCAGGAAAGTTGTCTTTTAGTTTAGTTATTAATTTTATTCTGTTAAATAAACTCGTTTTATAATCAACTAGTTTGGTATAAACAATTAATCGGGTATTATACCATTCTAGACAATCTAAAACATATTGATTGCTTTTGAAAAATTCTAATTGGACGTTTTTCCATTCTTTTTCTAAATTTTCTATGAAATTATCAAACTCACCTATGGTTTCTTTTAACTTGTTAAGTGATTTAATCCTCATGTCTGGTTCTTCTATAGTGGCCAATAGTCTAAGTGGTTTGATAAATTTATTAAAGCCTAAGACCTCCAATTGATCTTGGTTGAACTCATAGTTTACTTGAAATCCTTTTTCTCCACTCCATTCTTCAATAAAAAATGAATTGAATATAAATAATGCTATTAATAGACCATAATTATAATATTCCTGAAATGTTTCTTTATATTTTTCTAATCCATCTTCTATCTCATTAATTTGCATATTATCTGGAAACTTAATTATGAAATTATTATTGCCATTTGGACAAATCTCCAACAATTTACTCAAATACACATGTCCAATAAAACTTGCAACGATTCTATCTCTTTTGTAGTAGATGAATTCCTCTGGAAAAGTATTTCTAGAAAGAAAATCCCAGAAGAATAATTTATGATTGGTTGAAATTAAGATTTCTACTTTTTTAGTTATAAAATTATTAAAAACACCAGAAATCATTTCTATTGTATGTGTAACATCTATATTGTTTAATTTTATTAAAGGTAACTCTTTTTCAAAATTAATTTTAGGAGATATTTTCATATTAAAAATTGAGTCAATCATTCTTTTGTTTGAGCTGGTTGGTCGAAGTAGATCTTTTCTTAACTTCATAGAAGATAAGATCTCAATTGGTAATCGATAAAGGTAAGATTGAATTAAACAAATGTAACTGTTTTCATAACTCTTTATTTCGTTTCCTATTCCTGAATAACTTTGTTTATAATAAATTTGTTGAAGTTCCTGATATTCTTTCACAAGCATCTTAGAAGCTGTTTCTATATCATTTATAAACAGTTTTGAATTAATCTCATCAAAGAAATATTCTTCTCCCCCCATTCTGTACATGTACAAAATTAATAGTAAGAGATTTAACTGCCTACTGGCAATGAGACTACATATTCCTATAATAAAAAAAAGTAATATTTTTATAATGATTGGTTCAGTGTAATACCATGATAATGGTCCAGGTAATTTAGATACTTCATTAATAAAAAATAATTTAATTAATAAAATTAGAGATCCAAAAATAAATCCTAATACTAAGGAAAGAAGGTAACATAGAAGATATGATTAAATCTAATTTTCTAGAAATAAATCTATCAACTCAAGAATCTCAAAAACTAAAATCTAATATGTTAGATGATTTAGAATTTTCAATTAGTAATAATAAAGAGAAATGCAAGGAACCAATGGAAGTACTGTCAAATTTCATAAACTGTCAATTAAAGGAAAATCATTCACAATCAAATAAAGAAAAATAATAAATCGTTGTAAGATATTTACTTTTTATGAATTTCCTTAAATCAATTTATTATGAATTTCAATGTCGAGGTTAGTTTTACTCATGGATGTACAATTTCTTATTTATCATAACTAATATTAATTCCTTCCAATAATTATTAATGATCTTAATTTGTTTTGAAAGAATTTATCCAACACATATCGAAGTAAATATGTCTGTAAGAATTGGATTAAATTAAAAGTGTAAAAGTCCCCCCACATCTTCAATGAAGTTGTTTATTTCTAGTTGTCATTAATTTTTCTCATTACTTTTTTTTACATACTTCTGATTTATATAACCGAGTTTATAGTCAACATCAACATATTCAATACTATCACTGAAATGCTATTCATAAGTCAATATCTGTTGTGCTACTTCAATTGCTACATAAATCAACTTCATTGATTGGTTAGAAGATACTAAGGTTATTTCTTAGAATTCTTGGATGCTGATTTCTGTGCTCTTGCTTTAAAATCCTGATTTTTACCAGTCTTGTCTGCATTAGCCTGAATACGTGAAGCATCTTTTGAATTCATTTCTTTCTTAGCTATTCTTCTCACCTCCTTTTACACTGATTATGGAATACAAATTATTGTTGTCCATTATATATATAGTTGTACTAGTTATTTATAAATGGATTCATATGCCTAGTGTACGCGTTTTACAATATAATCTATTAAAGTGTTATCACTTATTGGATTAGCACTAATTCAATTATTACTGCTGATCCCAATCCTGCTTCAGTTCCATGGATTATCACAACAATCCGCTTTCTCCCATCTTCTGCCCTAACAATCCGGATTTCCGTACTCAATCTACATTCAACATATCAACCCATCTGCCAAAATACTGATTTAACTGAATTTTAATTTCAGGATTAATTCTTCCATCAGAGTGATATGATTTCTGAATGCCAAATTTATCATGATACTGCATTACTTCCAATATTTTCAATTCAGGATACACTCTTAAAACAAACTCCGGATCTAGTACCAAGTCTCCATTATTGGTATAATAATGAGTTAAAGCTATATCTAACTTTTCTTGTGTCAAAGATAAAATCTGAATTGAATATTGTTCTGCCAATTGAGGTATAAGCCAAATCTCGCCTTCATTCTTTGCTAAATCATTAAAACCATTGATAAGAATTTTGTTTAATTTTTGATAATTTTCTTCAAAAATATTGAGTGGAAACAAATCATTTTCCAATGGATACGCCACCAATGACTATATTGAGGAAAACATAAGTAAGTGGAACCAGATAATCAATGAAAATCCGTGAGACATTATTAAAAATTCATCAAGAAAATTTTAAAGATTATATCTCAAAGACAGTTAGAGAAGCAGGGGAATTTGGTTGAGTTTTTCAATTGTTTTATCAGATTGAATAGTTGATAAATTCAATTGATTGATTGATTGAAATTAATTATTTTGTATTTTCAAGTTTTATTGTTATGAGTCATATTATTATTTGAGTCTTAAATAATGTCATTTCTTTGAATTATCTCTTACCATTTATCTGGTCATTTTGTAAGAACAATTGTTTGTTCCAACAAACTTTACATTAATTGATAAATTACCATTTGATTATACGATGAATTTGACGAAAACAACCCACCAATTTCAATTATATCAAAAACAGAAGTTCTATTTTCTAATCCGATAAACTGTATCATCGGTATAACCAAATCAATGAAATATACAACAGTATTTTGTTGTAGAAAGCTATTTATTTTTGTTATTAATGGCTCTAATTGTATTTGATTAAATATTGCGTTTTCACTGTAAATAGCGATATCTAAATTATTGTCATTCCACGTAATATAGGTAATCCATGAATCTCGATGGTATGACAACATTCTCCAGTGCCAAAATGTACTCACCAATAAAGGTGAATCTCTTGGAACTCTATTATTAACTTCTTCGATAACAGATGCTTGTGGATACGGCCAATAATTATTTTCATTGGTAATAGTAGACGCTATACTAGCCAGATTTGATATCATTAAAATACACATGAGAAAAGATGTCAAAATAAGTACCTTCAGTGGTTTGCTATCCGAAATTTTTCCATTAATTGTTACAACCATAGAAATTCTATTAATTATCGAAAACTTGATAGTATTTAAAAATATTACAAAATTAATAGTTACATAGATTATTCCAAGAGTCCATCTTTCATAACTAAATTTATCGTAAATAAATGTAGAAACCGATGTTATTATGAATCCAATATTATTAATTACAATTATTCTAGAATATTTGGTTAATTGTGATTTCTTCTTAAAGAAGTAATAATTTGGTATTACAAAGATAAATATGAAACAGAAACAAGACATTATAAACAAACCAAATTTCACCAATCCAATTGTGGACCCATCTAAATGATTTGATAAGAAAATTGATTTAAAAGGAGAAAAAGCCAAAATTATAGCATATAACCAATCACTTCCCCATGATTTTAGGTTTAGATCATTATTTGCAAACAAATACCATTCTCCATTTTGGAAATACCAGGCATACGAGCTCAATTCAAATCCATTACTCTCATTATTCATAAAATACCATGTTATTATAGGAATTAGTGTAATTATGATTGGAAGAAAATTTAGTGTTATGGAAATTAATTTTTGTTTCATTGAAGTTTGGTGTTTGATTAATATAAAAATTGGTATCAGAACTACATATTGAACCATTTCAAAATGAAAAAATAATGCTAGCAAAGAAAAAAATCCAGATAGTATCATCCTTTTAGGTGTAATAGTATCCTGCATCAGGATTAGATAGCTGGAAAATATAAACACCAATGGTAAAATATTGTCATCGAGAACTACAAGAGTAGAATGAAATGGATTGAGTATCATTAGTGAGAGTAGACCAATAAATGAAAGTTTCTTGCTTGCTGTAATTTGAAATAACAGAAAATAAAATACCACTAAAAATGAAAGGGTAATCATCCAATAAAACAGATAAACCAAAACGATTACATCAATAAAATTAGATCCGATCATTAAAATAACAGGCAATCCCATAGAGTAGATTTTAATTGAATTGATGGATAGTGTACCTCTTTTTATTGGAATTAAAACATCTATTATTAAATCTTCATCAAATACGTAATTGGATGCCACTAAAATTAAAGTAAAAGTCGTATAGAAAACTAAAAACAATAAAACCCAAATATGATTTTTAATGAATTTCGTGACAGGCATATTTTATTAATTTTTAAAACCATTAAAATACTATCTATATTAATTTGAATTAAACAGGAAATTTTACACATATTTAATAATGTGTTTAAACTAAGTCCAATATTGGAATAAATAAATCCAAATAAGACACTTATTTTTTCTTATAATTTTTTGTTGATTTAATAACTGATAGCGCTTATCTTACCAGGAAGTGTAGTTCTTAAAGGATTGATGAGGTTATAAAGTATTATGAATATAAATAACAAAATATTCTTCTCCTTTGGTGTCCTTTTACCATTATTTATTGTTTTAATAATATAATATTTTGATAAACATTATTATTGAATAATATGATACTATAATATTATATTTATTTTTATATTTTTTATATCACATTGATAAATATATATATATATTTATACACTATTTAC
>JAOUKW010000202.1 GCA_029882335.1 Candidatus Heimdallarchaeota archaeon
TTTGATATTAATTAGCATGAGTATTACAATAAATTTCTATTATTTTGAAAAATTAATGAGAGAAAAAGAAACTGAACATTTTAAAATTGATTTATTTATCCTTTCTTTAAGTAAGAAGAATTTAAGAGTAATCATCATATTCCTACTTATTTTCTCTCTACCAATTAACTCATATTACACATCAAAAACTATGATGAGTGATATTAGCTATGATGACATCAATGAAGCTTTAGCCTATGTTGGAAAACAAGATCCACTAACTAGTGTAATTATTATAGAACACTGGTCACTCACTGGTCAATATACGTACTTACACCGATCTAATGATATTCAATTTATATTCATACCTTTGCGAGTAGATGAGGATTCTAGGGAAATTAATAAAATACAACTTCATTATATAATTAAAACTGGAGAAATTGGTGAATTCATAATATTTCCAAGATATCAACAATATGGTCAATTAGATACAATTCAATTATTGGTAGATTACCACTGGATTATAGAAACGGTTGTTGATGGTCGTTCAGATGTTTGGAAATATGTTGGTTAAATTGATGGCAGAGTTTTATTGTTATTACATTGATTTAGCCATAAAATCAAGCCAATGGGTCAACTTGATATATAAAATCATTTGGTAAATGAATTTTTTCTACTCTTACCGTTGATTCAGTACCTGTTTTTATTTTCAACGAATTATTTTCGTTTGTAACAGTAAAATTTTCTAAATCATACTTACCAACACCATTAATTCGCAAATAACTTCTGCTTATCTTATTTAATTCGGTATTTTCGAGTTTCCAAGTAATTATTTTAGAGTTATTATCAGTGGATTCAATTATCTTTCCTATTTCATTGGTTATAATTTCTACTTGGAAATTTGATGATATTGTATCTTGTATTTGTAAAATATGATCTATAGATTTTATTAATCTATAGGCGATTATAATACCATAACCCATTTTATTATTAAGTGGTTTGACTAATTTTACGATTTCCCCTATCACCTCATTTGATTTATTAATTATATTAATTGAATCTCTAAATAGATGTGGTTGATCATCAAGATCATATTCAATTGAGAATAATGTATTTGCAGGTACGTCAGTATGTGACCAAGAAATTTCTGTTGTATACGATGATTTATTTATCTTTCCAAGACTTTTTGTAATTTCAGGTTTTGTCGACTTAATAGAATATTCTCCGGGTATTTGATCGACAATTTTTACATTTTCAACAATTGGAGTATTTGATAGGAAATTATATTTAGATTCTATCCATATATCCTTTCCTTTTTTGTTAATATTCTCATATAATTGAAGAATAATTATTTCTTCATCATCTCTAATTAAAATAGTTCTTTGCATCCTTTTGGCAAGATTATATTCAATTATAGCAGTTTGTTTTGCCTCAATTTTGGCAATTTTCCAAGTTACTGCATATCCATATTTGGTTTTTTCTTCTTTAATCTTCTCATAACCGGGATGAGAATTAATTGAACGAATAGAATAATCGTAAGGTATAATATTTTCGACAACAACATCAAGTACATCTTCATTGAAATTATTTAGAAAACCTGAAGTTATGATAGACTCATCATCCAGAGGAAAATCAACTATTGGATTATTACCATTCATTTCTTTTGATGAACCATCAATATTGAAGATGTATTTGTATGCGGCAAATTCAGTACGATTAGGTAGATTTTCACGGATAAAATTATCCAACATTTCCTCTAATTCCTTCAAATCAACAATTGTACCAACAATATTCATTTTTTTTCCAATTGTTATATATTCTTCCTGCTCAGGATGAAATTCTATTATTTGTTCTCTTGTTAAATCAACAGGAGGACTTACTTCAATTGGAGGTACTTCTTTAAATTCTCCTTTAACTGCAGACAATATTTCCTCATAAGATGCAGAAATATTTAGCTCAACAAAGTATTGTTCTATCCACCTGGCCAATCGTATATCTGGGATTGTAGCAGTGCTGCTGGTAGACCAAAGTTGTCTAACTTTTACCATAAAATCAATTAAAGAATCAAAGGTAAGTTTGCTCTTTTCATGCCGTCTTTCGTATAAGGTAAGAGTACCAGACAAATCTGGTCTTAATCTAGTTGAATTTATTTCAAACAAAATTCGATGAACTGATGATCCGGCTATTAGTTTTCCTTGAATTTTTTGACCAAAACTCATTTGATTACCTAACTAAGAATATGTATTATATTAAATTAAAAAAACATTAGTATGATTGTTATTCTGTAGTAAATAAAATTTCAAATTAACAAACATTTATTTCGTAATGATGGATTAACTGAGATTTTTCTACTACCTTAGCAACATTTTGATATAGTAATAGTACAATATACATTTGATGGACAATAAGACTAATTCTTTTGAGAAAGATCAATTAGTTCTTTTTGTTGATGATGAAAAGGAAATTCTAAATGCAATTAAAAGGCAATTTTCACTACAGTCTTCATTTACTGGCATTTTTGAGACAAATCCCACTAGAGTATTAGATTTAATTGAAGAAAATCCTGTAAAAATTGTTGTTGCAGATATTGTTATGCCTGAAAAAGATGGTATTACACTTTTAACAGAAATAAAAGAAAAATATCCAGATGTTATTAGAATACTATTAACTGCACATGGAGATTATAATACATCACTACGAGCTATCAAAGAAGCAGATGTATTTGGATTTATAACAAAACCATGGGATAAGAATTATTTATTCGGACATCTTAACATGGCTTCTAAGTCATATGACATTAAGAAAAAAATGCTAAATCAACAATTAACTGAAGATGAAAGAAAAGAAAATCTCCCATTAATCATGGTAGTTGACTGGGATGACGTAATAGGTACAAATATTATAAAAACTAGTGCTCAACCTCAGAACTGGGATATAACTGATATAGCTAAAAGATGTTTTATGTCTTCAACCGGATTTTTTGGTAGAGAAAAAAGATTTAATGGTGTATACTTTACATTTCCAATTAGTGATTTAGCTGTAGAAGGAAGAGTTTATCTTAATAAAATAAAAGAGGGAGAGGATAAAACTCGAAATTATGGTATTATTTACATATTTGATCCAATAATTAATCCAAATATGAATGATGTTGATAATGTATTAAAATTAATTTCAGATAATTATTCTAAAAATCATGATCTTACTGAAATGATTGATAAATTAAGCCGATTATAATATAAATGACTTAGATGATATAAATAACAATAACAAAAAAAGTAAATTTATTATTGTCATCTCTATATACTTATATATTTTCTACATATACTTGAATTGTGAAATCTAAAACTCCCTTTTCTATAACGTTAAAAACACTGTTATCAAAAATTATAGAATTAGCAAAGTTAGACGGGGTGATAACTGAAGATGAGCTTAAAATAATAAATTCGCTAACTTCCGAGGTAGATAGTATTGAATCCAAAATTTCTTCAGCAATGGAAAATAAAGAGGCAAAGGATATTGTTTACAAAATATTCGAAAATTCAAGTGTGAATTTAATTCAAAATATCATATCTCAAGCAAGATCAGACGGAGTCATAAATAAGGAAGAACAAGAGATAATTAATCAATTAATTCTACAACTCGGATGGAAGCCTTGGGAACACGATAGAAAATGGTATATTTTTAAAGTGACTGTAGAAATAAATATAGAAACTAATATGAGAGATCTATTAGAAGGTTTTGACAAAACATTTTGTTTAGCAAATATTAAACCACTGGAAAGCATTGGATTATGTTTGGGAACAAAACATTTTGTAATAGATGATTGTGATGTAACTTTATTGAATTTTGCATATAATCCTATCAATCCTAAAGATTGGATTAAAAAAGGTGCATTTGCAAGTATAGTTTATGAAAATTTACCGAAATTCAAGAATGATTTGAGAACTACGGCTCAAGATTTAATTGCTGAATACAAGAGAGATTAATTTAATTTTATCAGTATCCAAGTAAAACATTATTATCTTTACACATTAAGAAAAAAATGTGGAAAAAATTGTCCCTAAAGATTATCTGAAATTAATCAGAATTGAGGAAATAAATGTAACTCAAAATTATGTAGCGTGGGTGGTTAAGACACCAGATGAAAAATCAAAAGGTTATAAGAAGTTTATTAAAATATATGACAAATCTAGTAAAACATTAAAACAATATACATCAGGTATAGGAAATGATTTTTCACCAAAATTTTCACCAGATGGGAAAAAGTTAGCCTTTCTGTCAAATAGAGGTTCAGAAAATTCGAAACCACAAATTTTTATCATGGACCTTGATGGTGGTGAAGGAATTAAAGTAACTGAGGAAAGAAATGGAGTACAATCATTTGATTGGAGTCCAAATTCCGAGAAAATTGCTTACTTAAGTTTATATAATAATGAATTTGAAGAAACAGTAGAATATGATAAAGATCATACTTTAAATAATAAATTTAATAAGATACGAGAGAAGGAATATGAAACTCATTTAAAAGATCCAATGGTCATAGAAGACATAATCTATCGGACTGGAACCAATTATATTCAAAAAAATAAATTTCCACATTTTTTTGTTTATGATTTAGTAAAAAAAGAATCAAAAAGAATTACTAAATCAAATTTCCGATATTCACCACCAGTTTTCTATTCAGATGATACATTTCTCGCTGTTAGGAAACAAATAAATAATTTCTCCAACATAAATAAATCAACTTTAATTGAATTTAATATACATGAGGAGAATAGTGATGGAAAAATTATCCTAAATGAATATCATCAAGGATTTATCTTCCCAACACCTCCAAAAATAATTGGAAAGGATATCTTTATTCAAGTTCATGAAACAAATAATGAATCTACAGAGATTACAAAATATGCGCTTGTCAAGAACAATGAGACATCAATCATTAACAAACAATTAGATAGGAGTGTTTCTGGATTTAAAATGTCAACTGAAAATCAAAGTTTAATTTTAGTACAAGATAATGGAAAATCTGATGTTAGAATTTTTGATTTGGTTAGTCAAGATTTTACTAAATTATTTGATATACCAGTAACAGTTGTTGATTTTGATGCTTCTTCACATGATGAAATTTATTTTATCGGATCAGACAATCAGCGAGTTTGGGCATTATGGAAATGGAATAAATCAACCGGATTAGAATTGATAAATGATCCAAATGCAGAATATTTTGGCGATAAATTGATATGTACACCAGAATCATTTACAATAACAAATCCAGATGGTATAGCATACTCAGGTTGGTTTTTTGATGCATCAAAAAATGGAAATAAACCACCATTATGCCTTTCAATTCATGGAGGACCGCATGCTATGTGGAGTGATGCAGAGACAATGTGGCACGAGTGGAATTGTTTTGTCAGCGCAGGTTATAGTGTACTAGCAATAAATCCAATTGGAAGTGATGGATTTGGAGAGAGATTCAATTCAGCCATAACTAATAAATGGGGAGTTGATGATGCAAGAGACCTGTTAGCAGCAGTAGATCATTTTTCAGATAGAGTTAACATAGATCAATTATTTTTAACTGGAGGATCCTATGGTGGATTTCAGGTTGCAAATATTATTTCTAGAGATCATCGATTCAAGGCAGCATGTGCTCAAAGAGGAGTTTATAACATGTTCACCTTTAACTTAACAACAGATATTCCATGGTTTATTTATCAGGAATGGAATGGAGATATCTGGAATAACTTTGATCATCTATGGAGACATTCACCAGTCAGCAGAGTAAAAGAAATCGAAACACCATTATTAATAATTCATTCAGAAAATGATTATAGAGTTTCAATTTCACAGGCTGAAGAATTATTTACTGCACTAAAGATTCACGATAAAGATGTTTTATTTGTAAGATATCCAAGAGATGGTCATGAATTATCAAGATCGGGAGAACCGACTCATGTAGTAGATCGTCTACAGAGAATGATTGATTGGTTTGAAAAATATATGTAAACAAAATTTAAGAAAATTTGAGTTTCAAACAGCTAAAGAATTTTTTAATTTGGTAAATAATTTAATCCATCACAGTTCATATTAATTAGAGATTGTATTCAAACATAAATAAGCAAATATTTATATAGAAAAATAACAATTTTTTAATTATTTCTACGAATGTTGATATATTAGAAACAAAGAGTATAGATTAACAAATAATAGGGGTGAACAAAATAATATCGAAACTACCACATTACTCGATTGATATCATTGGGAAGCTATCAAACAATGATATTATGACTAGAGATGAGTTACTGGATTCAATTCCGGAAACTAACTCTAAAACAATAAGATATGCATTACGGAGATTGCTTGAAAACAAATTAATCCTTCAAGTACCCAATCTTGAGGACATGAGAACCGTCAATTATGCTCTCGCCACACCAGAATTGTTATCTGATATATTACCACAATTATCTAATGATTTACTTACAAGAGTATTAGATGCATTAGAAAATCATGATTGATTCAATTTTTCAATATCTAATTTGATTTCTATCTGCTCTTTTTTTATATCTTCCAAAATTGTAAATAATTCCTTCCAAAGAGGTGAAAATTCTTTTGTTATATTTTGTTCAACTCTGAAAGTACCTTTTTTCAGATCATAATAGCCAATAAATGTGGCTAAGGGAAAATAGGTTAGAATAAAGAATATTAAGTAATATCGAAATTTCTTTGCTTCATCAGGTATAATCGTCAATTCATCGATTAATAAATAAAATGTAATAGTTATGAAATTTAGTAAACTAATCAAATAAGAAAACCAATGTGAATGGCCTCGAATAAAATATGTTCTAGCAATTGAAAGATTAAGAAGAATTGATTTTAGTTTCATTTGATATCTATTGAAAATTAGACTAAATTAATGTTTGTACATTAAATTAATATGAACGAACAACTTCTTTAATAACTTTATTTTTAAAATAATTTGATAATTCAATGACTGATTTTTTATCACCAAACCACTGTTTCAACACTTGACCATAGAGCCCTTCTACCTTATCAGCAATATCTGTAGAAAAGATTCTTAATTCATCTGTAACAGTTACACAAGATACAATTAACATGAAACTCTGTCTGACCTCGATCAGTATCGTCGAATCACCGGAATTCAATTCTTTCACTGATCCATCCTCACTTAGAGTTGCTTCTCTCATTACACTCTGAATCGCGGTTAGAACACCTGCGATTAGATGATCACGTTTTGATTCTTCAACAAAATGTGGATTATCTATTGCTTCCATTGAGAATACTAGACGACCATCTAAGGTAATTAAAAGAAATGATGGTGGGGATTGAGGCATGAGATGAACAACACTATCAAATTGAATTGAGGCCAATTTTAATAATTCTTCTCTTGGATATGTGGTATTCTCCAATTCGTTTAAAAAAATCCATAATTCATGTAATTTAAATGTTGATA
>JAOUKW010000203.1 GCA_029882335.1 Candidatus Heimdallarchaeota archaeon
TTCATATAAAAAAGAACTTGCCACAATAGTCATAGAAGTGATCGAAGGTGGAGCTGTTTTAGAACAAACAATATTCTATCCTCAGGGAGGAGGTCAACCGATGGATAAGGGCGTTTTAATTTGGAATAATGAAGATTATCCAGTTATAGAAATCAAGAAGATTGATGATAAACTGATCCACTTGACAGAGCATACATTTTCAGTTGGCGACAAAGTTACTGTGAAAATTGATTGGGATTATCGTTATGCTCTGATGAAACATCATACTGCACTTCACATTCTTTCTGCAGTAGTATATCGCAAATATCAGGCAAAAGTAACGGGTGGAACAATTTATGAGGATAAAGCTAGATTGGATTTTGATTTATCTGAATTTGGTTTTGAAATGGCAAACGACTTGGTTGAAGAAACTAATAATGAAATTAGAAGAGATCATTTGGTAGAAATTGAGTTTCTCGATCGGGAAGCAGCAGATAAGAATCCGGAGTTAATTAGAACAAAGGTAAATTTATTACCAAAATCAATTAACGAAATACGTACTGTCAAAATTGGTGATATTGATTTACAGGCAGATGGTGGTTTACATGTTTTGAAAACCTCAGAAATAGGAGAGGTACAATTGGTTAAAATTGAAAACAAGGGGAAGGGAAGAAAGCGAATTTCTATCTCTGCCAAGCTTGGATAAATTCCTACCCATAAATTAGATTTTCAGATCATTCAAATCTTCTTTCTTTAGCAATATTTACTGTAATGTAAGATAATAATTCTCCAAATGCCTGTGCACAAGCATCTTTTTCTAT
The DNA here is from genome assembly GCA_029882335.1 of Candidatus Heimdallarchaeota archaeon. Taxonomy (GTDB): domain Archaea; phylum Asgardarchaeota; class Heimdallarchaeia; order Heimdallarchaeales; family Kariarchaeaceae; genus JAOUKW01. Next base: position 801 of record JAOUKW010000203.1, read on the forward strand.
TTTATAAAATTCAAAATCTTCTGTATTCAATCTATCCGATAAATATTCAACCATTTCATCCAAGGTTAATACCTTTGTAAAATAAGCATAGGCTAACAAGGCCTCAGCAGCGTCTGATACTTCATCAGGTTTAACTTTTCTGCCAATTGCTTTGCGGAGATTTGCTATTTCCATTGCCTTGGTAAGACTACTATCCCACACTCTAATACTTCCAGAAATATCTTTTTTTCCTATTCTAACACATGAATAGATGAAATTACCAATTAAATCACCTAGTCTAGCTAATTTTTTTGAATTTAATACATCTCGTAGTGATTTTGCATTAATTTCTTCTTCAATAAATTCTAAATTCATGTAATTCGTTTGTAGCTAAGTAAATTGAATTTACAGATAAGTATCTTCAAATGCTTCTTTAAATTGTTCTGTCAATTCAATAGCCTTTCTTGCTGCATTAACAATAGCATCTCTGGGATCTACTGATCCATCAGTTCGTATTTGAAACATAACACTGTCTTCAAATGTTCTATCTCTTGCATATCCCGCTAATTTAACTCCTTCTTCCTCAAGGGCTAATACACGAAGTAAATTAAATATAGTATGTGGATCTTCTTTTATTTGCATTCTAAGATAATCTGGTTCGAGAATTTGTATTTTAACATTCATTGGTTTCATACAATCACAAATTTACTCTTTATCTTTATCTTCTCCTAGTATATCAAAAGGACTTCTATCTAGTTCTACTCCATTTTGCATGAAAACTATTTTTCCTCCATCAAAAACCATCAATTCATCCTGGTCCTCATCTAAATCAATTTGCTTCAATTCGCTTTCTTCTTGATCTTTTTCCATCTCAAGATATTGAATGATTGCAAATTCAGGTTCTGAAGTGAATTGTAATCCACTCCCCCTATCTGCTAACAGTTGATATTTAGATGCCCTTTCTATAATATCTGTAAATTCTTGATTTGTCTTTAGACGAATTAACACCATAAATCTTTGAATATCTCTATGTTCCGATTTTGGTGAACTTCTCAATAATGAAACCAGTTTGGTATGAATTTGTACTAATTCTCGTAAACTAATACTAGTAATCATAGTATTATCGGTACTATCTTCCCTTACTTGATAATTGAGTATCGCAAGAGCTTGCATATAGAAGCTTAATTTTATTTCAGGTTTCAAATAATGCATTAGAAAAGATGAATGATGATGATAAAATCCCTGATTATCCACTATGGTAGACATATGGATTTGCTCATCAAGTTTGTTGAGTTTCTGAATAACGTCCTCGACATTTGATTTATTTCCATATATTTGAAATTCCAGTCTACCTAGTTTTGTATCTAATCTGAAATCCTCCTTATCCAGTAATTGCAAGGCATATTTGAGAAAATATTCCCTAGTATCTGTACTATCAATATTGAAATATATTTTTTTTGAAAAACTCTGACTTTTGTTTCGTTTATATTTTGTCATAAACTTCTCGTTTCTAGTAATTTGGAATATAATTCATCTTTCCAAAGTCAATTGATGTTTGACGATTTTGTTTATTTTCACACTCGACACATTCAACTAAATTCCTTTTAATTTTCTTTGTATTTTCACCACAAACATCACAAGTTGCAGCGATCACTCCTGTTTCCGGTCGTTTACACTCTAATTGTACGGGATATGTCTTTGCATCAATAATTGTTGCTTTAACTACATCACCCAGTTGATAACTTCCATCAAAGCCTTTCATAAATGATGATGAAGCATCAGATATATGCATGATTGCCGATGCGGCTGGATAAACAGGTTTCTTATTATTATAGTGTATGTCCAATTTTAATGTACTACTAGTTTGTTTCGTAATTATCCCAATAACAATATCTCCTTTTTTAGGCACTGGTGTTCCTTTTTTGAAAGGAAAGACATTTGCCCTATAGGTTGATTTATCGACAAATAGACGACCAACTACTGCAGCTTTTACCTGATTGTCTTCAACAAATGTTCTTTTGCTAACTGGGAGTAATTCCTCTTCTACAGCAATTACATCAGATGGAAACACAATTTTTTCTTTATTTGGTTCCAACACTAATCTCCTAAATACCAATATCTATACTGCATTATTAATTTTGGTTTTGCAATCAACATCCCGCCCTATTTGCTGAGCATTCTTTTGTCAAATATAAAATACTTTCATTTACCTCAGTCGGGTCAATGAATTTATAACGCGTGAATAAATTAGCAATTATGGATAGAGTAATTTTACTTGGTAATATATTAAATGAATTTGGACCTATAAAGGGAGAAAAATCATTACAGAAAATCATTTATCTTTTTCAACAATATTGCCATCATCTGGGATATCGATATAACTGGAATATACATGGACCAATCTCAAATGATCTAATTACCGATATTCATGAATCTCATGCAATTGGAATTACTTCTATCAAATGGGAAGATAATATTCCTATTTATCAAAGCAATTCTAATCTATCCCATATTTCGAAATACTGGAAAGAAAAACTTGAAAGAGATCAACTATCAAATCAAGTCAAAATAAAAATCAGTAAGATCCGTGATATACTCCAAGAAAAAATGGAAAATCCCGAGGAGTTAGAGATACTAAGCTCAATTCACTACATCAATAACTCATTTCAACATGAAATAAACCACAATAATAACATCCACGATCGATATTCTCCAGATAAAATCAATGAAATGTCAAGCATACTTGGGAAATTCAATGAGATTCAATGAATTCCCAATATTCATTGTCATTTGATCTCTTTATATCATTTTCAATTATTATTTGGGAATTTATTATAATCCGATTTCATTGAAAAGGTATCCTACGTACCTGATAATCTTCAAATTTAGTCAAAATAGGACTTACTTCTTTCTTCAATTGAGACCTATTCTCATGAGCAGTAAAAAATATAAATCTATGATAGATACGATCTGTAATATATGGTAAGAAGGTATGCCCATATGCAACTCTTGTAGGATCTACTAATTCTCCTCTGGAATTAATCATTAATATTACATTTTTCAATGATGTACTATCTTCAAAACCATCTGTTGTATTCATAATCTTACGTGGTAATGGATCAATGAGCTTTTGCTGCTTATGTTCAGTATACATCCAGTGATCTTTATCCTCCCAGTCTTCTGCCGGAATCTCTAATCTTTCTTTTATCTCTCTTAATAACGAATATGTTTCTCTAGCCTCATCAGATAAGTTTTCTCCAATACTGAGTGTATGATAAAATGGACCTTGCTTGGATAATGAAGCTCGATTCAATAAAGGATCAACAAGCCAACTCTTTTCTTGTTTCAACCCCTTGGAATATGTTGTCCAAAATGAATATTCATCAAACTCAATAAATTTATCTGGATCCTCAAAATAAATATCTGGTAAATCAAAATATTGGTTCTTTGATGTTATTAATCGATAATATCCCCTTCTTAATGCTGCTTCATAGCCAACAACTGCAGTGTTGAAGTACACTGTTTGATGCATTCGATGTCTAGCCAATAATAACTGTTCCAATGCTTCAATGCCTTTTAACTTAAATCCCATGACTGTATGTTCTTTTCCATCAATTTTTGTTGCATATGGTAAAATCGAATCTAACAACCTCTCTCCATCAAATCTTCCCTGTTCTACTCCACAGTAAACTGAATCTCGAATTAAATAATCCATTCGATCAGCATCAATAGCGCTACTTATTACAAAACTTGGAAAAAGTGTTCTACCAAGTACTGAATAATCTCCAAGTATCAATGCACTTACCTGCTCTGTAAGGTCATCTAATAAATCATTAAAATAATGTTTCAACAAATATGCTGAAAGATCCTCATGAAGAAAGGATTCCTTGATGAACTGCTTATCTGATAACCATCGTACTGCACCTTCTAAATTATGACTAAAGGGAAAATGACCAATATCATGACATAATGCCGCAATTCGCGTTACTTGCAACATATTTTCGCTGAAAATCTCATCTGCATGAATGTCACCACATATTTCCTTATTCTGTAACCAATTATCATATGCAGAGGTGAATATTTTGCTCACATTATGCATCACACCCAAGGAATGCGAAAATCGATTATGTGTAGATCCTGGATACACATACTTAGCCATCCCTAATTGAGTAATGTTTCGCAGTCTCTGAAATATCGGATGTTTAACTATATTATATTCCATCTCTGTTAACTGAATTAATCCATGAATCGGGTCTGCTATTCGTTTGACAAATTGCAAATGATGAACTGGATTAACTACACTCATCTTTATGATTACCTAATAATGATATTCATTTACCTGTATTTGTAAATTGTGAAATAACTATGAGTATGGGTAATTTTTATACATATAAATATTTAAATTAAAAATAACTATCAATATCAAACAAATTCAATTCAAATAATAAAAAATCAAATTTATAACATACAGATTAATTTACCCAATTCATTTAATGAAATAATACAAGAGTTACATCCATTTAAATTATAATCACCACATCATAATTATTATTGACTTTCGACCAATTAGAATCAATCATATTTATCAATATAAGAGATAATAACTAATTATTGTAAAATGGATCAAATTTGCTACCCTAAGATTATTGATAAGAATGATACATCATCATCCTGTAATTGGTTACCTCTAGAAACCATTGAATTGATCCGTAATCATAAAACAGATATCATACTTAGCATTCTTGAATCAGATAAAATGGTAGTTCATTACTACCCTATCAAAAGTAATGCATATCACATACAAGTTAAATTCAACAAATTCGCCGCAATAATAATTTCCGAGATGATAAATAAATTACGAGACCTAACCCGAAAAATTCTATTCTCCAAAGGAACTACTCATGCAAACTCTGGTGGATATATTTGGGAAGCATTCATACTCGAAGAAGATCTCGAGGATTCAATAGAAAACATAGATTCTATTCTCAATAAACTAAAAGAAGTCTCCAGTATCACGTGGAAACAAGTCTAAAACGAAATTTAAAAGTATTTGAAAAATAATGAAAACTTCCTTAACAAACATCAAATAAAGCAGCTTAATAAAACACACCTAAATCTATTGATGATTGATGCATCTTCCTCAAAAAATATATGCTTTAAATTTAATACACCATGATATTCATCGCTGAAATAGTTGTCGATACACTGGGATTATTATCCCCACCTAACCATCCTTGATGACCAGAATTAGTAAACATTAATCCTGCCAATCGCTTAGTACATCTAGAAATTAATGGATCCTGTCTATGTATACCCGACTTAATTAATCCATCTGCAATCCAAATAATCGAAATTGCCGGTATCTTCGTTTCCAAAAAATTATTCAATACACTCCAGTGAAGAGAAAATTGATTACTCTGAACACCATACTTCCTCGCAATCGCCGGTGTTAATACCCACGAACTCTGAGGAAATCCAATCAAAGAACCATTCTCCGTTCTCATCCGTGTCAAAAAATCCAAAGCCCTATTCAAAGTATCATCCACTTTCATCCTAAGATCATCTTCCAAATAAGAATCAAATAACGAAAGAATTCCTGTTATCAACGCTGTATGATAGATTTTGACTGAGGTATTTTCTCCGCCCTCCCATTTTGGCATCAAATCCCTTACCAATTTTGTTTCCAACCACCATCCCCTCTCATCCTGATGATCAATCAACCAAGAAACTGAACGATTAATTAATGCAGTATCCCCAAATTTAAGCTCATATAGTTGAGATAACACAATCGCAGTCACAGTTAAACTAGCCGGCTTACCTTCAATCATACCATACGGAAATGCACCATCACTCTCCAACGATTTTATATTCAAAATATAATCTGTATAGGCCTTCCCCATTCGCGATTTTGCTCCATTCGGTATCTGATCTCCAAATTGACTATGCAATCTTGCCAAATCACTATCTTGACCACAGTCAACTACATAATTAACACATTTCGAAAAATCCAAACTATCACTCACCATGATATCTCATTATATTAACTAGATTCTAATAAATTAATTTAATTTCTCTTAGTGTGTAAATCAAAGTTATTTTAAAATAGTAAACCTGCATTTAATTTGTAAAAAAGGAAAGATTTCTCATGGTTACAGAACTAGGTAATCCAACATTAAGATCATTCAAAACCGTAAATGAAGTCTCCGGACCTCTACTATTCGTCGACCTAGAAGAAAGAGGAGGCGTATCATTCGGTGAAATATGCGAAGTAGAAACCCCACGTGGTGAAAGAAGAAGAGGACAAGTACTTGAAATCACCAACAACCTCGCAGTTATCCAAGTATTCGAAGGAACCAGTGGTCTCGATACCAAAGAAACTACCGTCAGATTCATCGGCAAAACCCTCGAAATCCCACTATCAGAAGATATGCTCGGACGTGTATTCAACGGCAGAGGACAACCAATCGATGGAGGACCAAACCCAATCGGCCAAATTACCATGCCAATCACCGGTGACCCTCTAAACCCAGCCGCACGTGAATACCCACGTGCTTTCATCCAAACCGGTATCTCATCCATCGACGCTCTACTTACACTCGTACGAGGACAAAAACTACCTCTATTCTCTGGTGCTGGATTGCCACACAACCAAA
>JAOUKW010000599.1 GCA_029882335.1 Candidatus Heimdallarchaeota archaeon
TGGTGGTGATAGCAATGCATTTGATGATTTTGCAGCTGTTGCTGATTCTGGTGTAAGTGTAGATGGTGATGAAGGAAAAATGACTGGCAATAATATGACTTTAGTGTTTGATTATGAAACTGGAGAAATAAATACTTATGCATATGATGATGGAACAAATAAACTATCATATGAAGCTAAAAGAGGACTCTTAAGTAATAATTTTGCATTAATCTTTATTGCAATCTTTGCGCTTCCAATTGTTAGAAGATTTAGAAAAAACTAATTTCAATACAATTAACAATATAAAATATCTATAATAAATAAAAATAAAATTCATAATTATTTTATTAATTAATTTAAACAAAAATATTCTGTTATAAGCGATTTGACAAGCGATATTGATTACTCTTTTAATGATAAGTGTAAAGATTATATTGTAATCATAATGATTTATCAATCAAACATTTTTGATGTACCATTTTTAACCAAACTGCATAGGGAATTTGTTCTTTGGTTTTTTACAGGTACTAAATGTAACCTCTCGTGTAGTCATTGTTACGTAGAATCTAGTCCGACAAATGAGTCTCATCCATATTTAACCATGAATACTTTCAACAAATCATTACAAAGTGTAATAGATCAACAATTTACTACTTTGGAATTTTATTTTACAGGTGGAGAACCATTTATGAATCCTGATATAATTGAAATGTTGCATGAATCAATGAAATATGGAAACACAACTGTATTAACAAATGGTACTAAAATTACTGATAATGTTATAGAAAGGTTATCTCTCATAAATAATAATAGTAAATTTGATTTAACCATACGTGTTTCTTTAGACGGTTCCGACGCGACATCCAATGATATTATTAGGGGTAAAAATTCATTTCAACGGGCAAATCAAGCGATAGATAAGTTACAAGAGAGGTCAATAAAGGTAATTGTTACTGCAATGCGTTCTTGGTCATTGTTAAAATCGAAGGATGTCGAAGATTCATTTATTCAACTATTGGTCAATAGAGAGAATCCTTTACCTCAATCTTCACTGAAAATCCTACCACCATTAAGAATTGGTAGGGAAATAATACGCGATCGAGGGTATAAAACAGATGAGTTATTTACTGAGAGTTGTTTTGATAATTATGATTTTTCAAATCTCCAATGCTCCAAGTGTAGAATGGTAACAGAAAAGGGTGTTTGGGTTTGTCCTATTTTGGTGAATGAAGATAGTGGCAGAATGGGGGATAAATTGGAGGATAGTTTTAAACCCTATGCAATGAAAAATCTGGCATGTTGGACGTGTAGGATGGAAGGTATGGTTTGTACAAATGATTAAGAGTGATGGGATTGTTAGAAAAATATTTACCTGATGATATTAGTTCTTGGAAGAAAACCAATCCCGATCAATTTGCAATTTTTATTCTTAGAATCGTAATTGGATTAATGTGGTTTACTCAAACTGGAATCAAGTTAATGCGAAGATCTGAAAATCAGTATGATGATTTTGATTCTTTTCTAGGAAATCTAAATTATGCAGCTCTAACTCATCCGATTTCTGGTTATAGTAAATTTATTTATAGTATGTTAATTCCCAATTATAAATTTTTATTAATATGTGTCATTTTTGTGGAGTTATTTATCAGTCTATCTATTATATTTGGTGTAGTATCTCGTTTGGGGGCAACATCCGGATGTTTAATGACAATTAATTTGTGGTTTCTTACTTTGGGATGGGATGAATGGTTATGGACATATCCATTAATACTCTTACCTCATATCGTTCTACTAATTGCTCCATCTGGTAGAATTATTGGAATTGATAGATACTTATACAAAATAGTGAAAAATAAAGTGATTAAAC
>JAOUKW010000204.1 GCA_029882335.1 Candidatus Heimdallarchaeota archaeon
TTTTTTTTTTGATTTAAACCTTTAGTCTTAATATATGTAATAATCAATTCTTTACCATATAAATGCCACAAAATGGACTAACACATCTTTATTGATTTACATTTGGAACTTATTAGTTGAAGTATAATATAACAGTAGTCACGAATACTTGGATGATTGTTTAAATAATTTAATAAAGCATAAATCTGACTAAAAAACAAAAGATTCAAAATGTAGTATTTTAGTTGACAGTTGAAAACACTTAGAAACCAGCTAATAATACTAATTCTACTAGGAAGTAGTCGTTATCGATATTCCATTGAAAAAGCTAAAACAATTTACAGAAAGCGATTTCGTATTGAAATACCTATCGTCATTCAAGAGCTGTTAAAATCCGAACGAGTAGTAGTAAAATCCTGTTACGCTGGATTACGTGGGCACTTGCCCACTTATTAGAATTAATATGGCAATTAATGAGATAAATCTTTGAATTTCTTGGTATTAATAAATATAAAATACGTCAAAAAGGATCCAATTGCATGTTTTTAGAAGAATTGGGGCGATGTTCATCACCTCAATTAATATGATGCCTAAATATAATCTAAAATCTTCAAGAAAAGTGCTAGTGTAGTAAAAAATTAATTAGACTTGATAATATTGGAATTAATTTCTCTATTAATATGATTTGGTAACTTAATTGATTTTTTATATAAATCATTATTTAGAGTTCAATAAAATGCAAAGAGGAATTTTTTCCTTATATTGAAGTGTTTGGACCGAATTTAATCTCCTTCTTTAAGATGATATCTAGGAAGAATAGGAAAATGGTTAAGTAATATTATAATTGAGTTATTTTTAGCCTATAAACAATAATGGATTGAATATGTTATGAATGTAGAATTAAATTTCATTCATAATATTAGATATAATTTTTTAAAAATATATAATTTTTCTCAAACTAAATACTAATTAACTTTACAAAATCAATAATAATCTCGGGTAATGTAAGATATAGAATACCTCGTTCACATGAAAATATCAAATTTTCAAGAAAGTCAATAGCACCATTTCCATTGTTATTTTCGATATCGTTGATTAATTCAGGTTTACTATCTAAAAATGAATTAATTCCTATAAATCGATCTGTAACAGTAATTATGTTATGCTCAACTTTATCTAACACCAATATCATCAAATCCTTTATAATTGGTATTTGACCAAATCCTCTAATTATTATTTCAATGATCACAAATATAATTTTTATAATTGCAGTATACCCGTAAATTAATATAGGTTCTAGAATTGTTTTGTATCCAATTAATGCAGCTCTACTTACCAAGGAATATTGGAATATATTGGTACCTTTCAACATCATTGTAGAGATTGCATACCCTATGAAAAACAAAATTTCCGCAAAATACTTTATGATATCAAAGGTTAGCATAAAATTATTAAGGAAGTTTTGAATTCCTTCTAAGATACTTGCTCCTTCCAATTCCCGAATTGGATTTAATAGGTAGATCCATGACACGATGATATTTGGAAAATTGGTTATCAATGATAAATTCTCATTCATTAAAGGGTCAAAATGGGTTTTAGCCAATAATTGAATTGTCAAAATTGACATACCAATAACTAAAAGAGTTAATTGTTTTATAAAATTAACAGCAAAGTATCTAAATTTCAATAATTTATTTTCATCACGATATGAATTAAACCAATTAGAATTAACAAATTTGTTATTCTTTTTAACTAGATATTTAACATATGTTCTCGAATTATATGTATTTTGATATTCAGTCAATATTTTTTCCATAATCAAACTGTTTGGAATTAATATTTCACCATAGCTTTCATCTATTATCCAATTACCAGCAATTTTTCGATTATATCCCACATAATGTGTCGATTTATATTCTGTATATTTCATATCAATAATAATGTATTGAGCGAATAAACCTGTAATAGTATCAATTACTGGTTCTATCAGATCTGCATATTGATATTCTACATTGGTTGTATAATTTAGATAGGATTTTGACATAAACGCTAGATCATTTAATAATAATTTGATCCATATGCTGGTTACTGTTTCCTCAGATCCAACAAAATCGTCCATAAAATCAATTAATGCTTGTTTTTCATCTTCTTGTAATTGCAACTCACTGAATTTTGTGTCAATTATTGATCTAAGATTTACCTCCCGGTCAGTACCATGTTTATCATCATTTTTTTCTTCTTTGAAAGATATATCTGCATCAATCATAGCAATTACAATTTTTTCGATTTCTATCATTAATATTGAAATAACCTTTCCTGTATCAAAATCAATTGAAATTGAATTTGGTGTATTAGAATCAAGTGAAATTCCATCATTCTGAGTAGATGTGATACCCAGTAGATTGGTAATGGATAGCAAAGGTGCAAATATTGGTGTTAATATATCAGCTAAAATATCGGTATCATTAAACAAAGTATCAATTACTTTTGAATGTAATGTATCAAGAAGCAATGAAATCCTTGTTAGTTTACTGGCTATACTACTAGAATAATCAATTGAACCAATTGAATTAAATATTTGGCTTAATGGACTCATATCTTGTGAAGATTCTAAATTATTAGGATTTACATTATCCATTAATTCCTCTGCATTGAGATAAGTATCATCTTCTATCATTATATCTGATATTTCATCTATAATTGTACCTATCTCATTCGTGAATATTGATTCTAGGTTTAATTGTATTGCTGAAAATATTAAATCCTTAACTGATTCAATTAATTCAGATAATAATTCAGTAAGTATTTGGGTAATAATCTTCGCAATTCCTCCAATTGCAAATTCGACTAACTTCTTAATTGGTCCTAATATATCTAGTATTTTTGCAATGGGTTCAATAATTGTAGCAATACCACTTAATGCATCAAATGGGATATTGTTCGTGATGGTACTTATTACAGAACCAACATTATTACCAATTTCATTTGTAATAAGTGGAATATTATTCAATATATTAGAGGCGACGGAAAATGAGTTTGCTAAAGATTTAAATACAACAAATGAATTTGAACCTTTAAAATCATCGATCATTGATTTAACCTGGGATTTATAGCTATCTAGAGATGATTCCAATGCAGAAAATAATAGATCTCTCAAAGGTTGATAAATTAAATCCCTAACCAACACATCTAATATACCTGTAATGGCATTCAGTAAATTACTAAATAGATTAAACACATAACCTAATACCGTAGTAGTTATCCCTTCATTTTCTCCTACACCAATCATGGTTCCATCCCATTGAATATTCCATAATTTAGTTACCGTTACAGCAAGATATGGTATCTTCAAATTCAACTTCGTCTCGGATAAATCAGAGAATAGATCAAAAACACTAATGAATAAGTCATCAGTTGGAAATCCACCACCATATTCAACTTGAAAATCTGGTTGAATTAATTGAATTGCTCTACCAAATAGATTGGGATTGGGTATTTGAATCAAATCCAATCTACCATTGAGAGTGAAATCACCTGGCCATAGTAATTCTAATGGATCAGGAATGTCAAATCTAGCCATAACACCTGGAGATACGAAGCTAAGAGGGCTGGTAAATGATTGAGACAATTCTGCACAATCTTCAGTCCATTTCCAATCCCTAAATACAGGCCAGCAGATTGTGGTGGATAAGGTGACTTTTCCATCTTTTCTACCATCTAATAAATCCAATGGATCTGGAATTTCTATGTGGAAGTATCCATCATCAGTCAAACTTTTAATATTAGATGCATATTTAATCGCCGTGTATAATGGATTTTCAAAGCGATCTATACTAATTTGACCATCTGCATATCTTAATTTGGCAAAATCACCACTGGGAGTTCTGAATGGTAATGGTATTGAAAAACTAGGGAGTTTCAGAGAGAACCGAATACCAAAGAAATCAACATTGAATGATCCATCATTACCTAAATCAATAAAGGGAATATACTTAAATATCTCACGTAATACATCAATAAATGGTAAGCTGAAGCTGATGTCTAGCCACCTATCTTCTAAAATACCAAATGGATTGACATTAATGTTTGGAAAGAGAATACCTAATAAATCTAATAGAGGAATAGAATCATATCGTAGTCCAATTTCTGCAATATTGAATGGATAGGTGGCATTATTCAAAATATTGGTATTGGGTAATATCCATTTATTCAAATTACCAGTCAGAAGATGCAGAGGTTGAATTCCCAATAAAGCTGCTGAATTTAATGCACCACTCATAATACCTTGTAAACCATTAGCAACGTCCTCACTTATGGTAAGTCCAGTCATTTGTTCAAAAGCACTGGTAATTAAATCCGTAGAGTTACCTATCAAAGATGCAAATGCACCCAGTGTTGTATCTTGAATAGTAAATGATTTGGAATCAGGAGTTCTATAGTACTCATTATTGGAATATACCATAACTGAAGCATCAAAATTCGCTATAAAAGGTGGTGTCCAGTAAATCTCGGAAATTCCCATAGAATTGGTTGTTCCATCAAGTATTGATTGATAGACATTGAGTTTGACGGTAAGATCTTTCACCGGTCTACCTAAATCATCAATTGCAGTTACTGTTATTTTGTATCTACCATCACCAGAGGGAGAGACTGTTGCATTAATATGTACATCAGAAGTAACCACAACTCGGGTGTAATTTCTGATGATAATAGAGTTTCCAGTACCAGGAATCTCGAATATATATTTATACATGAATTCATGAACACCAACACCAAGTTGAGATGGATTGATATCGAAATGAAAATTACCTTCCACAGGTGTGTGGCTATCAGTTGATATAGGTGGGGCGTATGCATAATCACCAACCCCACCAAAAATACTTGGTGCACCACCTCTTGAGAATGTACTCTTTTGTGACCAATCATTGATAATCGGTTGATTCCATGTAACCGTACTAGTTTGACTATTAATTGTTACATCATCCATACTTTCTGAGAATTGATCATAAATTCCATCTACTTGTCTAAATGGATTCAATCTATAATAAACCAGACTTGCTCTCATCGGAATTAACGTAGATACAATATCTACAAAGCTTAAGGTCGATATATCAATTGTTTGTGTAGCACCAGTTGTAGTTGTCTCTTCAACTAATACGTAATTTTGCCCTACCTTTCTATATAAGGAAATCAATTTATTTCCATTGTCATCTGCTTTTAAGTGACCATTCATGAAAAATGAATCCGATGTCAAATCTACATTAGCAAATACTTCCGGGATATTGATACCAAATGATTGTATTGCTTCTTTTGGTACTGGAATAAAGAATGCTTTCTCCATATCCCAGTGGAATTGATTGATATCTACATAGGTTGGATTGATATATCTCCTGGCAGACCTACCACTAACCTCGAACGTTTGATAGCCAAATTGAGCGTCTACATAGCCAATATAATTAGAATTGGTGATATTAAAGAAAAATACAAATTCATTAAAGGATCTGAACCAGTTAGTAACTTCTTTAATGTAACCTTCTAATGAAAAAGGAGTAGATGTAGTGATATAATCAAAGTAATCAACAACTAAGTTAATATCGCTAACATAATTCAATTCATTATCATAATAATTACCTGCAGGGAAACGTATCTTAGTATCATTTAGATAATTAGATAGCTGATTGAATACATATTCATCCATATGAATCAGCACTTGCCCATCTTGATTTGTTACCAGATTAAGATCTTGCCTGGTAATACCATAGCTGATTAAAAATGAAAAACCATCAACCAATGCATTAGTTGTTCCCTCGATGAAAGCACCAGAAAGATCTACGCTTGCCTTTTCTACTTTGGCATTGTATAGTGAAGTAACGATATTCTTGATATTGGCACTTGTATCGATTACATATGTTGTAAAATTAGATCGATTCATAGTCCTTAACCCGAGGATATTTCTATAACCCCAATTATTATTAATAATATCGTTATAATGATACAAAATTCTATCATAATACTCCATTATTCCTTGTTTCCATTTATTAGAGAAATAATAATCAAATCTTGCTGCATCACTTAACGTTGGATATGCTGCACGTCCATAATTAGTATCCCAATCAAGGAATTTTAATTGCCAATTATTTTGATAACTATACCATTTGTTATTAATAAAACCTCCACTTTGATATGCATACCACTCTGCACCAGATATTTCTGTACTTTGATACAGATGAACCAAACCATTTAAACTTGATAAATCATCGATAAATGTACTGATAAATTTAGATTTACGATTATTCAGATCAGTAATTTGAGATTGAGAAAATAAATCATAAATATCATCCATACCTAAAATCCATAAGATAAAACTACCAATACCACCAAAAGCAGAATTTAATTCTAATCTTGTATCGAAATAACTATTAATTTCTGTAATTATGCTAGGTATATCATTTGTTATACCAAAGACATCATTTCTTAAGTCATCAACTGAAACACCTAATAAATTAGCATAATTCTGCTCTACCGCACTATTAGCAATTCCTATAAAGTTTTCTACATCTAGACAGGTAGGAACATAATAACTTAGACTACACTGAGCAGAATTATAGACAAAACTTGACGTACCAATACCCATTTGATTAAATATTCGGGTATTTAAATAATCCATTACATATTCATCTATTGCTCCAAGTTCCAATTGAGTTATCCAATTCTGGAGTTGGACTGAAAAATCGATATTCATATTAGGAATTGCTGCACCATCATCATTTTTAACCGTGAATACCACGGTTTCTCCATCGATATCTAATTGATAGGTTAGATCGATTATATCAGGTAAGATAGTTAAGGTTTGATTAGTAGCTAAGCTTTCATACTTACCAGCAATACCGGAGAAGAATAAAGATATATTATAATCACCGGGTAGGATATGAGGATCTGATGAATTAGTTCCCTGAGTTAAATGCAGGGTGTGAATAATTGATCCCGATGCGTCTGTTTGACCCAGCGCAATGCCTAAATTGGAATATACTGCGAAAATCAAAGATAAATCGGCGAATTGTATTGGTCTATCATACATATCCAATAATTCTACGGTAACTGGTGCAGTAAAATCATTGTAGTGAATATAACCGAATTTCAAATTCAATTTAACCGGTAAGAGATCGATATGTAATGTTCCCACTATCTCGCTGGATTGATAAAGAGGAGTTGAATTAAAGAATACCTTAAATTGATAATTTCCAGCGGTTAAGTATTGATTATTCAGTGGATTTGTATTATTATAAGACCTACTGGAATATCCATTTACATTGGTCTTAGTTTGACCTATGCTAATCCATTGATTATTCAACCATAGGTAGTATTCCAACATGGAGTTATTTACTCCGGGATTAAACATTAAATTCTCGGTTAGATTACTTCTAAATGAAAT
>JAOUKW010000205.1 GCA_029882335.1 Candidatus Heimdallarchaeota archaeon
AGTATTACATCACCTTGAATAACAAACACTTGGAAAATAACAGAGACAAATACAGTCAAGATTAATACATTATTTTTGAAGAACTGAGGACCAATAATAGATTCTAAATCCTCTCTGACGTTTAAAGCATGTGCAAATTGAGAAAGAGATAAAATTGCAAATGCAATTGTACTTGCTTTTAGATGAATTTGATCATTTGATAGACTAGAGTCAAATAAATAAAAATCAGGAGTTAAGAATAGAATAAAAGATCCCAATGTAATTAAACTAATGTAACCACCAAATAATAATATATGGAATATCCGATCTTTGGCTAATAAATTCTCGTTTGGATCTCTTGGTTGTCGTTTCATAATGTTCTTAGATGCAGGATCAACACCAAGCGCAAGTGCAGGAACACCATCAGTGACTAAGTTTATCCAAAGGATTTGAGTTGCGACTAAAGCAGGTTCCTTTGTTATTATTATGGATAAAAAGATCACAATTATTTCAGCTAAATTACTTGATAACATATATCGTATGAATTTAGTCATGTTATCATAAATTGCTCTACCTTCTTCTACTGCGTGAACAATGGTAGTAAAATTATCATCCTCCAAAATCAAGTCTGCAGTTTCTTTGGTTACATCAGTACCACTACCCATAGCAATACCTACATCTGCACCTTTTAATGCAGGAGCATCATTGACACCATCTCCAGTCATTGCAACTATTTCCCCCTTAGCTTTTAATGCGCGTACTATTCTCAATTTATGTGTTGGACTAATTCTTGCAAATATTGTTATATTTTTTATTCTTGTTTGTAATTCGTAATCTGAAATCTCATCTAAACTAACTCCATCAATTACTTCATCACCATCTTTGTATATACCAATATCTTTTCCAATCGCAACAGCAGTGTTTTTATGATCACCAGTGACCATTACAACACGAATACCTGCAGTGTGACATTTTTCGATTGTTTCTTTAACACCAGGTTTAGGAGGATCAATTAATCCAACTAATCCATTAATAATTAATTTAGATTCAAATTCATAAATGTTATATGTTTCAGATGCTAATTTGTAATAACCAAAACCAAGCACACGTAATGCCTGAGATGCAAGTGAATCTATTACCTTTTGTACTTTTTCCTTTAATTCTGCTGTTAATGGTTCAGGACCATTTCCTAGATCTATAGAATCAGCTAAACTTAATAATACTTCAGGAGCACCTTTTGTAAAAGAAATTTTTTCCTTTGTAGTTTTATCTTCAACAACTATTGTCATTCTTTTTCTTTCACTATCAAAAGGTATCTCATCTAATCTTTGATATTTTGTAGATTCATGCACACGGTCAATTCCTAGTTCATCAGCAAGGCGTAATAATGCTAATTCTGTTGGAGCACCAATCACATTTTCATCCGTAATCGATGCATTATTACATAAAAATAACCCCAAAGACAAGTATTTAGTTGTTCCATCTAATGGAGATGCATTTTTAAACTCATCACCATTTTGTATCGTTATTTCAGAATTATCGAAAGCTGCAATTTTTTGAACTCTCATTTGATTTAAGGTTAGTGTACCTGTTTTATCAGTACAAATTGTGGTAACGGAACCTAAACTTTCAACGGCAGGTAATTTCTTTACAATAGCTTTTTTCTTTGCCATTCTGATTACACCTAGCGAGAGTGCTAATGTAATCACTATTACCAATCCTTCAGGAATCGCTGCTACTGCCAAAGAAACAGCAATTTCAAACATTTCGATTGGTTCTAATTTAGCTACTTGAATACCGTATATCAAGATAATAACCATAATTCCAATGATAATTAAACCTAATTTTTTACCGAATTTTTCTAACTTAATTTGTGTAGGAGTCTGGTCATCCACAATAGCTTGTACTTCGCCAGCGATCTTACCAACTTCAGTCTTCATTCCGATATTTGTAACAACAGCCTTTCCTTTTCCAAATGTTACATGTGTGCCCATGTAAACACAATTTACTCTATCTCCAAGGGATGATTTTAATTTTACTACAGTAAAACTTGATTTATTAACTTCAGTGCTTTCACCAGTTAATTGAGCTTCCTCAGTACGAAGAGTTTGTGCTTCAATGATCCTGCCATCAGCAGGAATTCGATCCCCTTGTTTAAATATTACAACATCACCAGGTACAAGATCATTGGATTGAATTTCTATTTCTTTATCATCACGAATAACAACACAAGTATGTGAAACCATTCTTTTTAACGCTTCAATTGCTTTATCCGCCCTCCACTCTTGATAAACACCAAAAATTGCGTTTAAAATTAAAATAACACCGATTAGAATTGCATCTGTGAAATCCTCTAAAACTATTCCTGAAATAAAAGCTGCAAAAATTAGGATTATCACTAATATATCTTTAAATTGGTTTAAAAATATATCCAAAATAGAATCTTTCTCAGCCTCTTCTAATTCATTTTTTCCATAATATGTTTGTCTTTCCCTTACTTCTTGGGTGGTTAAACCATTTGGAGTTGTTTGAAAATGTTCCATCACTTGTTCTTTTTTCATATTATGATAAGGTAGAGTTTCTTCAACAAAATGTTCTTTATTCAAATGCATCACCTAGTAACCTTTGCAATGTATTATTTGTTTTTTTGAATAAACAAATAATTCAACTGTACTGTAATTTTGTATTAAATTGAGAATATTATAATTTGACAGTTGTTTTATCAATTTTCCTACGATTCTTAATGAATGAGATTTTTGTATTATCAAATCACATATGAAAAATACAATTACCACAATTAAATATATAAGAACATATTATAAAATATATTGATTGCTTTTGAAATATATTGTATATTTATTATTTATATTGAAGTATATTTTAAATAATATATAATATATGATTTAAATAGATAATAATTAATTATAAGCAATAATTTAAATTTTCAAGTTTGAGTTATAGACAATTTTGACTTTATTAATCAAAATTATAAATATTTTCAAATTAATAAAAATATAAATCACCAACGAGATAAACTAAACGACAGATTATTTATTGAACACTATGTAATATAATTTATGTCTTTACTTATAGCAAGTCTTCAAGCATTTGGATGGTTAGTTGTACTTGGTTTAGCATCTGAATTTCTTGCAAAAGGAGCAGAGTTATTAGAACATAAATTTGGTGCTGGATTTACAGGATCAGTAATTCTTGGCTTCATCACTATGCTTCCAGAGTTAATCTTTGTGCTAATTGCCGTCAATGAAATGGAATATGATGTTGCTTTAGGGTCTGCGGTAGGAGGAAATATATTATTATTTACCGTAGGTTATGGAATCGTAATCCTTATAGCTTATCTCAAACATGATGAAATTATTCAGTTACCTAGAACTATGAAAGATGACCTATGGTACCTAATTATAGCAACTCTATACTTATTTTTTTCTTCTTTCAAGGGTTATTTCGGTTTAATCGATGGTTTAATTCTATTCGTCCTATACATTGTTTTTGCAATTCATCAATACGTAGAAACTAAAGATCTACAGAAAAATGAAAATCATGATAAAGAAATAATAACTTCAAAAATGTGGATTAAAAACTCCACTTTTATGTTAATTGGTACTATTGGCATTGTGGTTGCAGCAGAACCATTTGTTCATTCAATAATAGAAATATCACATGAAACAGGTGTATCTGCGATTATTCTTGCATTAATTATTTCTCCAATTGCTTCTGAAATGCCAGAAAAAATTTCTGCATTCAGTTTATCATTCAAATCCTTAAAAGGTGCAGAAATAGCAGTCGCGAATTTTATTGGTTCAAAAGTTCAGGCAAGTACGCTTTTATTTGGAAGTATGATTCTTTTTAAACTCTATTTAACTGGTGGAGAAGTATATTATGTATCTCATACATTTATATTAATTATTTTTGCAGTTTTAACAACTCTTGTTGGTGTGTGGATTACTTATGATTTGAAACTCAAACTCAAAGAAGGTTATTTTGTTACTCTCCTATATTTAGTAGCCATGATTAGTATTATTCTACTATCAGATTAGGAATAATATTTTTCATTTATAATCCTATTTTATTTGTAAATCCTTGATTTTTCTACAATAATAAATTTCACTTGATTTTTATATTTTCAGTATTTTATACAGATATTTTTAGGTTCGGTAAAAAATCTCAAAGCTTCAAATCCACCTTCTCTACCAACTCCTGAATTTTTCATTCCACCAAATGGAGTTCGTAAATCTCTCAACATCCAACAATTTACCCAAACTATACCAGAATTTAACTTTTGAGAGAAATAAGTGGTTCTTTGTAGATTGTTTGTCCATAAGATAGATGCTAATCCATATCCGGTAGAATTAGCCATTTGTAATACTTGATCATCATATTCAAATGGCGTAATAGTTACAACAGGACCAAATATTTCTTCTTGATTTGTCCTACATGAGTTATCTAATCCTTCAATGACAGTTGGCTGAATAAACCATCCATCATTACATCTTCCGGAAACATTTATTGAATTACCACCGTACAAAATAGTCCCTCCTTCTTTCTTAGCTAAATCAATATATGACAGAATTTTATCATAATGTTCTCGTGATACAATTGCTCCTAAATTTGTATTATCATCTATTGGATCTCCTACTACTAATTTAGAAATTTTTTCAATAAATTGTTTTTTAAATTTTTCATAAATTGTATTATGAATATATATTCTCGAACCACATAAACAAATTTCACCTTGATTTGAAAAAGAAGACCTAACTGTTGTTTCAATCATCTCATCAAAATTACAATCGTCAAATATTATTACAGGATTCTTACCACCCATTTCAAGCGATAGCTTCTTGAATAAAGGAGCTGCATTTCTTGCAATTATTTCTCCTGTTTTTGTACCACCTGTAAATGAAATCGCCTTAATTTCACGATGCAAAGTAATTGCCTCTCCAACCTCAGTTCCCAATCCATGAACAATATTTAAAACACCTTTGGGTAAACCAGCTTCAATACAAATTTCAGATAATAGATATGCTGTATATGGAGTGATTTCAGATGGTTTTGCAATAACCGTATTTCCCACGGCCAATGCAGGTGCGATTTTCCAAGTGAATAAATATAATGGTAAATTCCATGGAGAAATTGCCCCAACTACGCCAATAGGTTGTCTTAGAGTATAATTTAAAGCCTCCCCTGTCATTTCATGACTTTCACTGGAGAAGTGTAAAATTGATGTTGCGAAAAAACGAAAGTTTGAAGCAGCCCTAGGAATATCAACAGACTTAGCCAACCACACAGGCTTACCATTATCTCTCGACTCAGCCTTTGCCAATAGTTCTAGTCTATCCTCGATTAATCTTGAAATAGTAAGAAGAATTTCAGAACGATACGTAACAGAGGTTGCAGACCAACTAGGATATGCTTCAATTGCAGCAGATACTGCTTTATCTACATCACTTTTGTCTGATCTAGGTATTTTTGCATAAATTTTTCCGATCGCAGGTTCATAGACGTCAAGAAACATATTACTTTGTGGTTTAACCAATTCTCCATTGATATAATTCTTAATAAAAATTTCTTCTTCCATAAATTTTTCTTAGCTCATAAGTAAATGTGTTTTTTTATAATAGATAGTTTAAATTGTTATAATTACTTTAATAATTCAATTTTTTATTCTGAAACAATAGAATTTATGAGAAAATAAATCAACTATCTTTTCTAATATTCAGATTGAGGTATTTAATTTAGTTATTTAAGGAAAATCTTATAGTATGATGTTTAATTATTATTAGATACTAGATGGGATTTTTAAGCTCTACATCAAATAATCTAACAAATAAAAATGTAAAAAATATCTTCTATTTTCAATTTCTTCAATCTTTCGGCAGAGGAATTTGGGGTTCTACAATACTATCAGCTTATATTTATTTACTAGCAAATAACTCTAATAAAATATTAGGTTATACATCTGCAGCAACAGGTATTGCGATGACATTAGTAGTTTTCCCATCAGGATATCTTTCGGATAAATACAGAAGAGATTATTTGTTAAAAATAGCAAGCATATGTGGTACAATTGCTTTATTTTTCACAGGTATCGCGAATAATATTGAATTTATTCTCATTGGATTAATCTTTTGGGGACTTACTCAAGGTATATCGAGACCATCTATTGAATCTCTTCTTGCAGATTCAATCCCTTCAGGAAATAGATCAGATGTGTACTCAAAATTACACTTAGTGAGAAATGTTGGTATGAGTGTTGGACCTTTTTTCAATGTATTAATTTTTCTCTTAATTGGAGATGAATGGGATTTACAAAAATTACGACAAGTAATGTTAATTGGGTTATTAATTTCATTTTTATCATTACTTTTCTTATTATTTATTTCAGATGATAATTCTCTTGGTAATCAGAGTGAAGCATTAGATATCAATGAAGAAACCAAAATTTCATTATCAGAACAATTTACTCTATCGAAAAAATCGATTCCATATATATTAGTCACATCTAATTTATTAATCGGTGTAGGAGCAGGTATGACAATAAAATTTTTCCCAATCTTCTTTTTAGATATTTATAATTTAAAACCAATTTCTGTAAATCTTATTATGGGTGTGACTACCATATTTACTGGAATTACAGCAATTATTGCACAAAAGAAATCAGTTAGCAAAGGTCGAGCAAAGATGATATTTATTGTTCAAAGCTTTGCAACTGTAAGCCTATTTATCATAGCATTTTATCCAGTTATATACATCTTAATACCTCTTTTTATTCTCAGAGGTGCTTTAATGAATGCATCTCAACCTCTTTCTAGATCAATTCTTATGGATTTTATTCCCAAAAAAAATCGAGGCAAATGGAATTCAATGGAGGCATTTGCTTGGGGTTTCTTTTGGAATTTTTCAGCAGCACTCGGTGGTATATTAATAGAAAATTATGATTATAGAGTAAATTTTATTATTACTGGTCTAATTTATACTGTTGGTACTTTATTAATTCTTATCCTTATACCTTTAGTACAATCTGAAAATTATTCTAATTAAAGATATGATAGATTAGAAAGCTGAATAAACAATAAACTAAATATTTATTGAAAAATAAGCTAAAATTAAAAAAGAAAAATGTTTGAAAAGTTAAATAAAATTCGTATAAACAGTATAATTGAAAGATGTGTTACAAATAAATTTAATTTACACACTATTTCCACAATGCATACAGAATTTGTCTTTGCTTGATACCCCAGCACCACAATATCCACAAGACCTTGGGGTTGGACGAGAATAATCACTTTGCGTTTGTGATGGCATTTGTTTTGCAGGTTGAGTTCCACTAGTGACTGTATTTTGTGTAGGTTGCACATTACTTCCAGCAACTTGACCTGGACGATATCCATGTACTTGTCCACTACCATATG
>JAOUKW010000600.1 GCA_029882335.1 Candidatus Heimdallarchaeota archaeon
CCTTCTCTTTACTTTCACCAACATTGTGTTTCTTAATATTTAATTCTCTATCCTCGAGATAAGCAAATTCACCTGATTTATCATCAAATGAGATTGCAGTACCTTTTTCTACAGATGGAAAATTATCAAGTACATTTTTATTTTCTTCATTTCCGCAACGTATATAATCGCGTAGTGACCTTTCGAGTAAATATTTACAGGTAACCCATTTATAGTTTGTATTCAAGCTGCGTACTGGCAGAAGAAAGAGCCTTGCATCGGATAAACTCATATTTCCAATCGCATCTTGTTTCCCAAATTCCTCATCTAGACTAACTCCTTGAGGTTTGCTTCTTGAAATATCACTTCTCAATGCACCTTTTATACTTGTGCTCGAGATATACGGATATTCAGTAATTTTCTCTCTGGTGACTGGATTATCAATTATTGATGTTGTTGACCCAGAACCAGTATGAATCGATGTTTCTGATAGTAGTAGCATTATAGTATTTTTCATTTTATTCACCTTTTTTATTTACCAAGTTCCAATTAGGAACTGACCATATCCCCACTCCACATTTTGACCTATTTTAGTTGCATTCATCTTCATTAGTTTTTCTTTTTCCTCAAGTTGAGAGCTAAAGAAAAAGGTTGACCCGATTGAAACATGCGAATAAGTAGCATTTGGAGTACGATCAACTGAATTCCATCCTCCAATTCTATCTGTTTTTCCAATAGATGCTCCTTCTAATGTCGATTTAAATGCATCTTCAAGCAATTTTTTAATTTCATGATAATTAGACCCAATTAATGCAGGAGTAATAAATGTAATATAGAAATTAAATCTACTCTCCTCAACAGTAAAATCAGTTAATTCTATACTTGGGTAATTAATTGGAATGTTTTCATCCAACTTAACTAATTCTGCAATTCTATTTTCTCCGCCTAAATGAATTAATTTCGAATTTAAACCAAAATCATTAAGACCTCTTACTTCTTCAAATATTGAACAATCATCCCCTAATCTAACAAAAGTTCGAGAAAATAATGAATGATCCTTACTTGTAGATTTATTTTTATAATCTAAATTTATACCGATTTGCTCTTCTAATGATATTAAGCTGGATTCAGGGATAAGTTTAATTTCATTTAATTCTTCGCCTTTCAAGACTCTTAACATATCATCATTTGAAATATAATAATTTTCCAATGATCTAAACTCATCAACATCTCCTGATGATGTCAATAAACGTATCTTATCATCTTGATTACTACTCAAATTTGATAATACTGCCGGACCTGGTTTGAGCGAGGAAATTTTTGCAGTATCTTCACCTTCATTCTCATCGGGTAATTTACCAATAATGTGTGATGGCAACTTAAATAAGATAGATTTAGCATTATCATTTTTATTCATAGTAGCCTTTTCCTCATTTCTATGCAAAATGTGAGGACCATAAAAATCAAGTTTTCCTAAATTATCTCTATCTCCTAATTCTTCTTTTATAGAATTAGGCCAATCCCCTCTTCCTTTCCATCCCATTTTATTGGCTGCAGTATATCTAATAGCACCGACAATCGTTGGTGGGGTTGGTAAGACTCTTGAATCAATCAGAGATATTGAAATCTCATCAGAGGTAAAATTAACATTCTTTCTGAAAAATACACGATCAATCGGATTTATTTGTAATTGTATCTTCTTCATAATTTTCACACCTATTTGTTATCTGAAAAAAATTTAATAAAATTAACAATATCTAGTAACAGATAGTCATCATTTGATTTGTCCTTATCTGAAAAGATCATTAATTTCAGCAATGAATTGATTACTTCCTGCGAATTTATATCATCTAAATCTC
>JAOUKW010000601.1 GCA_029882335.1 Candidatus Heimdallarchaeota archaeon
ACTCAAATTTGGATAGCTACGAGGTATTTTCAATCAATTTCCATATTAATTATTTTCCTAACGATTAACAACAATATTCATTCCAAATTGTATGACATTTTATTCCAAGTAAGTTTTATCAGCCTGCTATCATCTATTTTTATATTAAACAGTTTCCCAGATGCGTATTTTCAAATGACAGGTCTCACCAGTTTTAAAATTATCAGCGAATATATCATATCTTCTATTTTCTTAATTAATATTGCATTGATTTATTATCAACATAAAATGTGGGATAAAAAAATGATCAACTATTTTTATTTATTTCTATTTTCAGTAACCATTTCTGAACTGGTGTTTACTCTATATACCAATGTTAATGATATATGGAACTTTATAGGCCATATCCTTAAGATAATTGCATATTATAGTGTATACAATGCTATTGTGGTATTTGGTTATTTTAAAGTTCAAAAAACATTAATACATGAGATAAAAAGATCAAATGAAGTTCTTGATGAATTTGCAAAAATTGTTTCCCATGACTTGAAGAATCTACTTTCATCTATCATCGGTAATGCACAATTACTAGAGGAAATGATAGAAAATGATGATACTGATATTCAGGATTTACTTCAAGATATTGTTAATCTTGGATTCAAAATGGATGAATTGCTAGGTGGCATATTTCAACAATCAAAAATTGGCTTCTTTGAAACTTCTGTAGAGATCATCCAATCACATGACGAGGTTCATTCTATTATAAAGAGTATTCCCCTGCAGAATGAAAATATTATAATTGATAAAAATTTGCCAACAATAATGTATAGTAAGATCCATTTCACTCAAATCATTCAAAATTTATTATTTAATTCCATACAGCATGGTGAAGCAAACGAGATACAAATATTAAGTAGTGATAAAAATGAATACTGGGAGTTTGAAGTCAAAGATAATGGTAAGGGTATACCAGAGCATCAAAAGAATAGGTTGTTTAAATCAATGTTGAAAAATTTATATTCTGTTGATTCGAAAAATTATGGTATTGGTTTAATTATTGTAAAAAAAATAGTTAATTTGTACAATGGAGAGATTTGGCTCAAATCAATACCTGATAAAGAAACATCTATTTACTTTACAATACCTAAGAAGAAAAATTTTGGACAACTTTGAGATATATTCACAACCAGATTGGTTAACTTGGAAATTAATTTATTATCTTTTCAATCAGATTTATATAATATCATATAAATTTCATACTAATTGAAAAAAATTTCAACTTTATTATTGTGTACAATCATCCTATATAGTAGTATTATGACCAATTTTGGAAGTTCAAAACTAACAGATACAGATAAGAATGTATATCCAACTACAATCGATACAGCAATCATCGTAAATCATAATACGCATTTGTATGAGAATATAACCTCAACAGATCCGGATTATTATATTTTTAAATTAAATACTAGCCAGCTTGTTGAATTTTACATTACTTCAGGTAATATTCAATTATTGTCCATGAAGTTAATGGATAATTTGTCAGTCCTTTATTATCAAGTAGAATCATATCCTATTCATAATTCGATAGGTTTTAAATTAAATTTCCCACTTGGAGAGTATATTGTCAAGATCAATGCTGAAGCAATCAGTCCAGTTCAATATCAATTATGGGTAAAATATTACAACCCACTTGCAGAAGATGAATATGAACCGGATAGTACACCAGAAAATGCAACTCTATTAGAAGTAGACTCATTACAGTATCATACACTTTCAGATGCAGATTACTTCAGAATTAACGTTCAAACAACTTCAATAATTTCATTTACAATTGAATCAAATTTATACCCAGTTT
>JAOUKW010000454.1 GCA_029882335.1 Candidatus Heimdallarchaeota archaeon
TTTTTATCCTTGCGTAATCTGATAACAGGTACTGCAAGTAAGAATAACAATGCACCAAGATAATTAAATGGTAAACTGAAACCACCATCTGTAGTATTATTGTTATTATTTTTAATTTCATCAAGGTTGGTTGTTAAAGTTGCAACAAATGAGGAGGTTTGGCCACCATATGTGACGGATTCTTGATATTCCAAAAGGACACCAGTTTCCATATCATATCGTACAAACAAGTTATTTGTTTGACCTTCAAATGTTTCACTATAAGATAATGTACATTCATTGGTATCACAATTAACAGTTACATCTGAACTAGTGAATTCGGAAAATACTATGGAAATTATATCAGAAATTCCCCAACTGGTTCCATCTGAAAAAGTTACAGAAACAGGAAGTAGTGGAAACATGACATCATCTGTATTTTCAATAGAACCATCTTCATTAGTTACTCGGAATAATCCGTTATCATTGTAAGGATCAGTATCAACAGGACTGTCTTGTAAAATTTCAATGCTAAATGTATCTGTTGTTGTACCAGTTGAGTCTGTTTCACTGATACTCCACTCTAAAACATCTCCTGCTCGAAATCCATCATAATACACTAAGGATGTAATTGTCATTATTAAACTATTAATATCATTATCTAAAGTAGCTGTAAATGAAGTAGTAACTCCATCTTGAGTGGATGATGCAGAATATGATAGTAAAAGACCAGTAGCCATATTGTAATATAACTGATAATTTGAATTCCAATTTGATCCACTCTCAGAGAATGAAATGCTACATTCACCAGCAACACAATCTATGAATGCACCATCAAAATAATAGTATAGTATATCTACAAAATTAAATATAGTTCCATCATCAAAATACATTCTTAGTGGTAATAATGGTATGTCTGGGTTGTCAGTAACATATGAATAATCTTCGTCTGTTACTCTAAATAATGCGTCATCCGTTCCTGCATAATCAACAAGATGGTTCGATAAAATTTCAATTCCATATGAACTGTAGTATGATTGTGATCCATCGGATACAACTAAAGACCAAGTCAATTGAAGTCCTACGTTGAACATATCATAATATTCAGCAGATGAATATCCTGTATTACTTGATAATTGTGAAATACCCAATTCAAACCAACCTAATCCAGAATATGAATATACTCGAATATAAGCGGTACCATCAACTGCTGCAGTTACTGTCTCTGGGTATGTTGTTCCATAAGACCCATCAATTTGATTCCAAGTAGAATCAAAGACTTCAATATCAAAATCATTATAAGCTGCATCACCGTATAAGTTAAATTCATATGTACCAGCACCTTCATTTAATATGTAGTATACTTCATCACCTGTATAAAATAAATCTTCATATTGATACCCTACATATGCTTGTAATGGATTTGTTTGTGATCCAGATGAATCTGAGGTAATAGTTAAGGTAAAACTACCAGTTCCAGAATATGAATAAACTTCAATATAATATCCAGTAGTAGATTTAACTCTATCAGTGTCTGGATATGTTGTGCTTGATGCAGATCCAATGTAATTTATATTTGCATCATAAATTGCCATATCCAAGTCAGTACCTGAAGGTCCAACTAATGAAAATAAATATTGACCAGTTCCTGCAAACCAGAAATATTCTGATTCAGTTCCACTAATTGTACCATAATTGTCTCCAAGTTGTGCTGTTATTGGATCAGTAAAACTATCTCCCGGCACACTAGAAGCCATTTGAGTAAACAATGTTGACCCAAGGAATAATAATAGTAAGATGAGTTGTTTTTTCATCATGGTTATTAAGTAGTAACTAGAATATAAATTTTATTAAATTTAAGACCAATTATTAGGAAATATGAAAACATATTTTATGCGTAATGAATTAATTAGTTTGATTAATTAGATTTTATAGTATTTTTTATTAATTCTTATTCTATTTGTGCGGTAAAATAAATAATGTGCGTTTTATTTCTTGATATTTTATAGTTTTGATAGAATTATTTACATAGGTTTCAACTTACTTCTATTAAATCACTGATTAAATTATTTGTATAAATCCAAACTGTAAAAAACCATTTTTAATGATGATTCATTTTTGTATTATTGAAATTAAAAAAATAAAAGACTTTAAGATTGACCCAACTACATCTAAACTTATCGCAGATTGAATTGTATATATTCACGGTTTCAAATAATTAATTATTCATCTATCGAATTACATTTGAATCAAAAATAGCACGGAAGAAAATGATCTAAAAACACTAATAATTCCTCTTTTTCTAATTTATTATTTTCTACCAAATAAATAGACATGATATGATTTATTCGTTTGATTTGTGATTTATTATGATCCTGTTCATACAGATTAAGTGCTTGTTCCAAATATTCTTTTGCAATTTCTATTTCGTTATTATATATTCTAAGAAAACCAATCATGGCCTTGGTTCTTGCTGTATCTTTGAATTTATATCCCTGCTTAATTTGGAGAGAATCTAATAATAATGTAATAGCATGTTCTATGTTGTCTAGATGAACTTCAACAACGGCATACTGATTAAGTACATTTGCGTAGGCAAATAAATTTTCTGTTTTTAAGTAATAAACCGAACCAGTAATGTATGTATGGGCGAAATTAATTTCATTTAACAATAAACTAGTTTTGGATAATTCATTAAAAATAATCCCTGTACAATAATTCTTGGTACTATATTCTAATCCAATGCTATGATATCTTTTTGCCTCTTTTAATAATCCCAAAAAACGATATGCACAAGCGAGATCATTGAATACCATTGCTGCATTGTCAAATAATTGAATTCTTAGATAATTTCTCGCTGCTTCAATATATAATTTCTTGGCTAATTCAATATCATAAATTGAATGATAAAATTTAGCTTTTACATGTGTGTATTTTGTAAGTTTAATCAATCCACCATCAATACTGCTCAAATTAATTGCCGAATTAATTAAATCTACAGAGGACTCATCTTTGTAATGAAAACAATTAATTTTAAACAATACAAAATATCGATATGCCTTCCATCTTGCAGATAATATAGTCTCATCTATTTCTTCAAGTATATCCAAGGAGTCTTGAATATTATGCAAAATCAATAAATATTCTGCCAAGAACAATCTGTAGACACTATATTGAAAATCTTTCATTTTTGGTATTTCCTTACTTAAAGTATTTAGTGT
>JAOUKW010000372.1 GCA_029882335.1 Candidatus Heimdallarchaeota archaeon
AATTTTATTATTTTCAAGGTAATAATAACAGTAAAGTAATAACTGCTCTATTGGATCTGATATATCTACAATATTATCTAAAACTCCGGATGACTGATGATCTATTTGAGACAGAATTCTATTTTGCGTGTTTACTATACTTTTTATCATATCAAAAGGTGAATTATGATATTATTAAAATTTTATTACATTCAGTAAGATAAATTGATCTCATTGGATATTTCCATTTTAATTTATGTAGATATATATTAATTAATAGTATTTACAAAATCAATTATGAATGTTAATTTATTTCGTACCGCTGATTTTTTCAAAAATTGTCAAAAAATCAAGATATGAGGTTTCCATTTAGATTGATAATTGATGAAAAATAACGTTCGTCGATACTTTTATTGAAATATTAAGAAAACTATTCTTTCATTAGAATATAAACCTAATCTTTTTCATTTGCTTTTATTTTTATTATTTTTCCCATTGAATTAATTAAATAAGCATAGTCATTGTTATCTGATTGTATGGGTTTATATTCCTGTGTTATTGAAATATCTGTAAAAACAGGAGAATATTCCTCATTTTCACTATCTTTTAGTTCTTCAGACGCTATTGGTTCATTTAAATTGATTTTTAAAATGCTTAAATTCATTCTATATTTTTCTGGATCAACATTAATTGCTTTCATATTATAATATACGATCCCAGAATATATATATTTAACCTCTAATTCTTTTATTGTTTTTGCTGTAGTGAAAAATGAAGCATAATAAAAATTGAATACTCTAATAATAAATGTAGAAATGAGGAATCATGCGCGACCCTATAGTAATTTGATGGTTGTAAAGTCTATATATTACCTGATTATCATTTATAGTTATTTCGTAAAAAAGATGTTTATTATGTTGTACAACCTTTATAAAATGAATATCTAATCGATTAATATTCATTTAATTTTCGTTATATTTTAAATTTATAATTTTGCTTTAGTAATACTGAATTTCAACTAACTTTTAGGTAATTTCAAAGTTCAACCCTGTCAATATTTAATATTTTCAATCTTAATAATCTTACCCATTGAATTTAGAATATACGTATAGTTCACATCTGCATTAATATCATTACTAATAGTTGTATTTGTGTCATAAGTATTCATTTGGTCTTGAGATTCATTATATACTGAATTAATTGAAGAAACATCTGAATCATTTTCAAAATTAATTACAAGTGTTTTTGGCTTGGCTGATTTTATAGGAGGATCAATCATAGAGACATTCATACAATACTATTCGATCCCAAAATTTAAATAATTAATGATAAGTGATTTAAATAATTAAGTGATTCTCAAATTTTCATATTAATTCCAAGTGTTTTATCATGAAATAAATCATGAATAAAAGAGACTAGCGCGATTCTTTATTGTAACTTCTGTTATATTCACTTATATTTGCAGAATTTATATAAACTAACTACTAATCTTATTGTATCCAATATATTTCCTCCATCAATAGTTCCAATTTCCCTAATCAATTATCATCTTATCATAATATGTAATATTACTCATCAAAATTAATTCACTATTTCTATAATACCTGGTAGATTATTCTTAGCCTCTTCAATAACAGTTTCTATGTAATTATGCTCAACATAATTAATAGATCGACTGATTTTTTTTCCATCTTTTTTTTCTATTACCATTTTTACTTGATAAAAACCACCAATAATTATATCATAGGGTATTAAGATTAAATCAAAAATAGTACCACCTGAAGGACTTATTTGTTTATGTTCTACGTAATTAATAGTCACTTTATCTATCAAATCTATCTTTGTACTGCTTGAGTTTAACAAGGATTTATACGATATTTCGTCGTCTTGAATTATTATTTTTACAAATAATACCATCAATAATTTTACTAAAAAGTTTAAAAATACAAGATTACACAAGAAATAGATGAACATAAGTAAATCTATTTTAATTTCAACCTTTGTAGTAGCAAAATATAATATCACACTAAGAAATATATTCCAAAGGGTAAATGTAAGGAAGAATCTTTTATAAACACCAGTAGATGACGAAATTACCAGTTTCATCATTTTTGTATAAAATGGTCTCATTATAAAACTATTTGTCTTCTGTTGTACAAATGTCTCAGAAATATAGTAATTAACAAGTATTGGATTATCCAAAAAACTATAAACTTATTTTAGCTAATTTGCTTATAATTACTTTTCTCAATGCATTATCACTCAATTCATGAAACCAATCAGATGTATTTTCTTTTTACCTATACTAAATACTTAATATACAGCTATTATACACATTACATATGGCCTATAAGGTTGGAATAATTGGAACAGGTTTTGGTGTTAAAGTTCATTTTCCTGCAATGAATCTACATCCAGATTTTGAAGTCAAGATAATTGCAGGTAGGAATCCGGATAAAACAAAACAAATTGGTGATCAACTAGGAATTCAATCCACCACTAATTGGAAAGAATTAATAAATGACGATGAATTAGATATCATTGCAGTTACTCCACCTCCATATTTACATTATAAAATGGCAAAAGCCACTTTACTTGCTAATAAACATCTATTACTAGAAAAACCAACAACAACAACTGCTCATCAGGCAAAAAAATTAGTTTCAATTGCCAATGATCGGGGTCTTATTGGAATGATGTGTCATGAGTTCAGATGGGACGCTCATAGACAATTTTTTGAACATCTAGTAAAACATAAAATTGGAAAGATTCGTGAATTTCATGGCAACCAATTTATGTCTGCTTGGTCTGATAGTGATACATCCAAATGGAGATGGATTGCAGATGCAATCTATGACGGTGGAATTCTTGGTGCTGCTGCTTCTCACTACGTTGATATGATTCGATCAACCTCTGGAATGGAAATTGCTGAAGTTTTTGGCCAAACACATATCCGGGTGAAACAAAGAGTTGATGGTGATGGTAATTACAGAAAGGTTACAGCTGATGATGGCTACACACTAATGTTTGAATTGGAAAATGGAGCAACAGGAGTTCTCAATCACTCAGCAACAATTAATCCAGCCCCTGATTCTCACTTCATCTTTGGTGGAGATAAAGGAACAGCAATGTTACGGGGTAGAACGGTATTATTCGGTGAGGCTGGTGATAAATTACAAGAATTAGAAATACCAGAAGAGTTTAGGATAGATACCTCAACTGAGGAACAAGATATCCGTATCCCCCCATTTATCAAACTACTTGATGCATTTGCAGAATCACTGAAAGAAGGCAAGAGCAAATCTCCAAATTTAATTGATGGGTGGAGAAATCAACAAGCTCTCGATGCTGTTAGATTATCCCATCATACCGGAAATAGGATAAAAATAAATAACTTTATCTAAAAAATAACTTCAATTGATTTTATAAATGACTTAAAATATAGAATGAAGCATATCTAATCTTGTTCGAAGAAGAATTTACTAATTATCTTCTTTTACCTTAATGCTGAAATACTCAAATTGTAAATTTATTGCCACTGCTTGTATATCGTGAGATTAAAACCATTGAAAAGAATCTATTACAGTATCAATAGTAATAAAATCCAATTTAGAATTTGACTAATTCAAACAGATCCAATAAAATTTAGTGCAGAAATTTAATTTTGTTCCTTTGTAATTATCCATTCTAACAATATGTGCTTTTTATGTTGGTAATACCAATTAAGTTTGAAGCAACATTTAATTTCGGTGTAAGTAATATGAATGAAGCAGTGTGCATAAATTTCAATCAAATATTTGGTATTAATTCGAATGCTGTATTTATGATTAGTAAGCTACTGCACTCATTAAATAAGAAAATACTTAATCGAACGGAATTATTTGGAGTTTTAAATGGAATAGAAAACTGTAGACAAAAAATAGGTTGTATGAGTGGTTGGCTTAATAACCAATTCGATTCAAGCATGTTGCAAATTTACCCCCTGAATTTACAGTCAACAGGTCGGAGATCTGCGTTTTCCAAGTGGCGAATCTCGCAGTCACTTTTTTCTAGACCATTGTATGGAGGTCTGGAGATGATAAAAACATAAAGGTCACAATTGAGAAATACCTAGTAATAGGATTGAAACCTTTGAGAACATCTTTTAAGTTATTCGCGGATATACTAGTCACAA